>DAOWID010000415.1 GCA_030641115.1 Planctomycetota bacterium
CCCGGCTTCTATGCCAAGACCGATGAGTTAATAGCTCTTGCGGAGGTGGCGAGTGAATATGGCGGAATGTATATTTCGCACATCCGCAGCGAGGGTAACCTTCTGCTTGAAGCGCTGGATGAATTGATAACAACAGCGCGAAAGGCAAATGTTGCCGCTGAGCTGTACCACATGAAAGCTGCCGGTAAATCAAATTGGCATAAACATAGTGCTATGATTGAAAAGCTCGAAAGGGCACGGGCTGAAGGTCTTAAAATCACGGCTAATATGTATACCTATACGGCAGGTGCAACTGGTCTCGATGCCGCAATGCCTCCCTGGGTTCAGGCCGGTGGACACCGGGCATGGGCGGCGCGGCTCAAAGATCCGAAGGTCAGGCGGCGGCTTTTGAAGGAGATGACTACACCTACCAAGGAATGGGAGAATCTGTATCTTTTGGCTGGTACGCCGGAAAGAGTCCTCTTGGTGGGTTTCAAAAACGAAAAACTCAAACATCTTACCGGAAAAACACTTGGCCAAGTCGCCAAGATGAGGGGAAGATCGCCCGCAGAAACGGCAATCGACCTTGTTATTGAAGACGACAGCCGCGTTGGCACGGTCTACTTTTTAATGTCAGAAAAAAATGTCAAAAGGCAGATTGAGCTTTCCTGGATCAGCTTTTGTTCAGATGCAGGATCTCTTGCACCTGAGGGAGTCTTCTTAAAATCAAATCCACATCCCCGTGCATACGGGAGCTTTGCCAGGCTCCTTGGCAAATACGTTCGCCAAGAGAAGGTCATTACGCTGGCCGAGGCGATCAGGCGTTTGACTTCACTTCCAGCAGATAATCTCAAACTTGACCGGCGAGGAGGAGTCGAAAAAGGATATTATGCGGACATTGTCATTTTTGATCCTGCAACAATTATCGACCGCGCGACGTTTGAAAAACCGCACCAGTATGCAACAGGTATGATCCACGTTTTCGTAAATGGCACACAGGTGCTCAAAGATGGCCAGCACACCGGTGCTAAACCTGGTCGCGTTGTGCGTGGACCAGGATGGAAAAAGCAAAAACGCCAAAGATGAAGGATCAAGAGTTTTTATTTATAGTGAAAACGGGTGAGACTTTGTCCTGTAGCTGATAAGCAAATTCTGAGCACATTTTCTCTTATGGCCACGTGTGCGAAATGCGGTAGAGTCTCTGAACAGATAGCGGAGGTATTGTCGCTTTGTGCCGAGTGCATTCGCAAGGCTGATAGTGAATGGCTGGCGAAGCTTAAAGAAATTCACGCTCGCAGTCGCGAAGAATTTGGCCTTCCAGCCGCGCCGCCATCCGATGCGGACGGTATGCGGTGCGGGCTTTGTCAGAACAAATGCAGGATTCCTGCCGGTGGGAGGGGATATTGCGGCGTGCGCAGGAACGAAAATGGGCGCTTGGTTGGCGGAACTGCCGCGGGCGCTTCAGTCTCATGGTATTACGATCCACTGCCAACCAACTGCGTGGCTGACTGGGTATGTCCAGGCGGTACCGGGGCCGGATACCCACAGTGGGCATATCGGCCAAGAGCCGAACAAGGCTACTTGAACCTGGCAGTATTCTATCAAGCCTGCACATTCAACTGCCTGTTCTGTCAGAACTGGCACTATCGAGAGCGTTCGACCGGCAGCGAAACACACACGGCCGACGAATTGGCAGAGAGCGTGACGCCGGAAACTTCTTGCATTTGTTTTTTCGGTGGTGATCCCACATGTCAATTACCTCACGCATTGGCGGCATCGAGGCTGGCGCGCAAACAGAATAGCCAGCGGATATTGCGTATCTGCTGGGAAACGAACGGCTCTATGAGTCCCCGACTGCTCCATGAAATGGTAGAGCTTTCGTTAGAGAGTGGTGGCTGCATCAAGTTCGATTTGAAAGCTATGGACAAGAATATCCACTTCGCGCTTTGCGGTGTTGACAATCGGCAGACGTTGGATAACTTTGCCGCTGTAGCGCGGAGGATTCCAGACAGGCCCCAGCCGCCGCTACTCGTTGCAAGTACCCTTCTCGTGCCCGGCTACATTGAGGCCGATGAGGTCAAGGCGATAGCGTCCTTCATTGCCGGTCTGGACCCGAACATACCGTACGCACTTCTTGGCTTTCACGGTGATTTTCTTATGATAGATTTGCCGGCGACATCGTGGACACAAGCACAAAGCTGTCTCGAAGCTGCCAAGTCAGCAGGTCTAAAACGCGTGCGATTAGGCAACGTTCATATCCTTCGTCAAAGGTCTTGATAGCAGAGGTAGAATAACGCGCGCTGCCGTCATCGGCGCTGGCGCGGTGGCCAACTACGTGTATCTCTAAGCGTTCTCGGCCTGGGCTTCGGGCGGCTTCCTCTACGGTTGTGAGTAGGAAGCCTTGGCAACCGGGCCTGTCCCACCCAAAGTGCCATCTATCTGCGCCAGGTAGCCTTCGATTGTCTTTGTCATCGCCGCTGGAATTAAGCCGCTCTGTACAACCTCAACAAAACCTTCACGTGCTTTTTCGAGCTGGCCGTCGTGGTACAACTTCATGCTGCGGTAATAAGTTTTCGCAACTTCTTGCTCTTTGCTGGCCTTTTCTTGCTTGGCCGCCAGGCGTGCCTGCTTAGCGTCGAGGTTTTTGGACTTCTGCTTGGGGGAAGCTGCTTGAAGTTCCATTTTGAGATCTTCGAATTGCTCTTGCACGTCCTGGAGCTTTTCCTTCTGCTGTTCCATTTCCTCGGTTGCTTCAGGAAGCATGTTCTTGGACTCATCTATTACATACGGTGTTATAAACACAAGCATTTCACTGTTGGCCTGTGTAGTTTCGTTATGGCGGAACAGGGCGCCCGCCAAAGGAAGATCACCCAACAACGGAATCTTCCGTTCGACAACGCTGTCCTCCTGGAAGAGGATACCGCCAAGCAGAATTGTCTGGCCATCCTGCACTATCATATTGGTTGTTGTATCCATCTCTGTTCTTACCCGTTGGTCATTTATTTTCTCGGCGCCAAGCTGTGAGAGAATCACCCTTATAATCATATCTACGTCCTTTTCGGGTGTAATACTGGGCCGGGCCTTCAGCGTCATACCTACTTGCTCGTATGCATATTGAGACGTGGCTATGCCCGTCCCTGTAATTGAAACGTCTGTCTGGAATGCAACTATTTGACCCTTGAAGAACTCCGCTTCCTCGTTGTCCTTGGTCCACAGCGTCTGCTGGTTGAGAATCTTTGCGTCAAGCTTCTTGACTAAGAAGTCAAGTAGAGCAGTGACGCTTGTTCCCGCCTCCAGTGTTATTGAGCCGTGCTCTTCGAGTAGACTAAGCTGGCCGAAAGCGGTGGTGGCGTTCTCGCCGTCCAAAGTAAGCCACTTGCCTCCGTCCGATGTGAGCTGCAAGCCCAGAGAAGTCATATTGCTGTGGTCAACTTGTACAATTACCGCCTTTACCATCACCTGCTTACCCGGTATGTCGAGCTCCTTTATCATTCCCTCTATGCTTTCTATGAACTCCGGAGGAGACAGGCAAAGGATGGATTTGCTGTGAGTATCGGGAATAAAGCGTACCCTGCCTATGATGTTGCTAATCGGCTCCTCATTCAGCATGGTGCGCCCCGTAGTCCACCACGGTCTGTATTCGCCCTGGTTGGTGCTGCCGGCCTGGCCGCCGCCTCCACCGCCGCCTCCTCCTCCGCCACCCTGGCTGTCTGGTTCATCCTGTTTGGCCTCGCTAAGTCCACGTTCAGAAAAGCGAATCGTGGCGGTGGTGCCTGCCTCGTTGAACAGGGCATTTAGGCGCTCAGCCAGCTCTTCAGGGTCTGCGTACTTGAGCTGTATGACTTGGGGTATTTCAGCCATCTCCTGTCTGTCAAGCTCCTTTACGAATTCCTCAACAACGTCATACGCCTCGGGGATCTTGCTTATCACAATTATTTTCTTTGTGCCGGGCAAATCTTCAAACGTCAATTGTCCGTAAAGGGGCCCTATAATCTTTTTCCTATCCTGTGCTCCGCCTCTGCCGAAAATCAAATCGTACACCGAAAATCCGCCCCCACCCTCCTCAGTAAAGAGCGTTGACAGCAGATCAGCGGTCTGCACGGGGTCGATGTTCCTTAGCTCAATTATCCTGGGCTTGACTTTATCCACATCGAGCGGGACATCCCACTCCTTTATCTGTAACTCAATTTTTCTCATATTCTCAGGTGCGGCAATCACGGTGACTTGCCCCATGGTCGGAAATGCTATGACCTTGACGATCTCAGAGGGGCTGCGCTGGCGGCTGCCGGCACCATACCTGTAATAATAGTAAGTATCGTACATTGGGGCGCTACTAGTCTCGCCATAGAGACTGTCAATATTCTCCTTAATCTGCTCAGGGTCAGCGTACCGCAAGTCAAAGACTTTTGTTTCGTACTCACCCGGAGGAACGTCCACTTCCAGGATGAGTTTCCTAACCATATCTCGCAGATCTTTCCTACCGAAGACCATAATCTGTCTTGCCTGCTCCAACGGCTGAACGAGAACGCTTGCCCTGAGTTCTGTCCCGGGCATCTGTTCCAGCGATTGGGTAAGGCGCGTTGCTACTTCTCTAACGTCAGCATATGTGATTGGAATTGTCTCGTATTCTGATTCGACCGGCTCTTTCTTGTCGAGTTTCTCTATCCACTCGCCAATCAGCTTCATATCTTCAGCCGATGCTGTTGCAATAACCCATCTACGTCTGGGCTCTGGGATAAGGATGACCGGCATTTGGCTCGGCCCCATGATGACCGACGATGCCGAACCACTTCTGGACTGACCACCTCGAGGTGGGCCACCACCAGGTCTTGGCCCAGACGACCCCCCCCTGTAGCTGCTCCGGCTGGGCCCCCTTATACCACTGCTACTCCTCCTACTGCTTTCGTCACCTAATAACAACCTCAATAGCTGAACAATCTCTGCAGGATCTCCATGCTCAATCTCGAAAATCTGCCTCACGGTTTGCTCAGCTTCGGGAACATCAAACGTTACGATAATCCTTTCTAAGCGCAGGAGATTCGAAACCGTGTCAATCACCATCAGACTGCCGGTGGTCTCATCAGCGCCGACATAGCCGTAGTCGCCAACCAAAGGCTGAATAACCTGACTCATTTGACCGGGACCGTAATTTACGAGCCTGAAGAACTTTTGGACTATCTGCTCTTTGTTTTCGAGCATGGCAAGAGGATAATTAGGGTCTATTGTAGGAACCATGCCGTACTTTGCCTCCTCTAATGGCTTCAAATATATGACGCCGTCGGCGTGTTCGGCCATGAACTTTTTCATACGTAAGGCCCTGTAAATGTGCTGAAGGGCCTGGCTTCTGGGCAGCTTATCCTTGGCGTATATGGTGATTTTCTGCTTCATTGCCTCATCGGTGGGAATAATCACCTTGCCGGTCCACTCCGCAAGCTTCTGAATGATGGTTTTCATTTCGACATCTTTAAGGTTCACAGCCACCAGCGGATCATTCGGATCACCCAGCTCGGCCGGCTCATTGGCATCAGCCGATGCCACTTTCACCTCATTTGCATCAGCTACCACCTTGGGCTCGTTGACATCAGCCACCACTTTGGTCTCATTAGCATCAGCTACTACTTTTGGCTCGTTGACATCAGCCGCGACCTTGGGCTCATTTGCGTCACGTAACTCCTGAGCCACCTCAGCTTCGTTAGGCTCGGCAGCCTTGGCTACAGGGCCCGTTTCCGACGGCTTGGACTCTACATCGGTAAAGCCAACCCTCCAGACAATAATGACCGCTGCAATCCCCACTATTACCCACATCAACAATTTTGACCGTTCCATTTCAACACCTCACTTTAATCATTCTTTCCTTAAACTGTTCCTGATTATTCCTCAGAGACATTCTCTGATTGCTCTCTTCGTCTGGCCCTTTCCTCCGGAGATAGATCGTCACGACGTCTTCGCCTGTCTCCTTGTCGCCCGGAGCCGAACCGCTCACGCATTTTGGCTCTGGCCTCTTCTCTTTCTTGTTCAGACATACTCTCCCATTTTTCTCTCATCTTCTCCCATTCTTTTGCTCTTGCGGCTCTTTGCTCCGGCGAGAGATCCGGTGGTCTTCGCTCGTCCCCTCGCCGCATGGCGCCGAATCCTTCGCCCATTTGAGCCCTGAACTTTTCTCTTTCCTCCTCCGACATATTCGCCATTTTTTTCATCACCTTCTCTCGTTCTTCCCTTCGTTTGGCTCGTTCTTCCGGAGAGAGGTCTTGAAAGGCTTGCCTGCCTCCGGGGCCAGGTGCCGGCTTTTTGTCGGCCTGCTCTCGGTCAGGCTCGGCTGCCACTTTGGGTTCTACCGTGGCGCGCCGCGACCTGACCTCTCTAATACCAAGCCCAATCGCAAAAGCTCCACCCAACACTACGACAGCACCTATTATCGATACTATTGTCCCTGATAATTTCATTTTATTACCCTACCATAACGATCTACTCACCGCCGTCCGCGACCAGATCTTTCGCGCATGCGCTCTCTGAATTCCTGCCTTTCTTGTTCGGACATACTTTCCCATCTCGCTCTCATTCTCTCTCTATCCTCCGGGGAGAAAGAGCCGAATCCCCCACGACCTGGCCGCCTTCCCCCAGGGCCAACCACAACGACCGCAGCACCTTCTCTCCTGCCCCCCCCCGCCCTGGCTGTCATGTCCGGTCTTCCAGGCCTCCGCGGCCCCGGTGCCGGCGAACCTGCCCCAGCAAATGGAGCAAACGTTTTCTCCTTGCCGTCCCATTCGATGCGCACTTGTGTTGTGTCGATTGCCAGAATCTTTGCGTCCCCTATCTTATCACCTACTTTGTAGAGTTTGCCGTTTATTATCGCCTCATTGCCTAATATGCCCATCACCTCTTTGACAGGGTGCTGCTTGGGTGGAGGCGGCGCAAATAAATTCTTCTTCTTCAGATCATCTGCAATTGCTTTGGAATCGGCCAGATGCTTTTCCATCTCCTTGGCATCAGGCTTACCTTGCTCCATGGCGTTTTTGACCAAGCTATCCGCCCTGGCCGAGTTCGTAACAAAGCCAGTCACCTTAAGCGAAACCAGCACTACCAAAAACCCTGAGACCCCGAGCAGGATAATTGACACGAATTTGTCTCTACGCTTCGGATAATCAGGCTTCATATACAACCTCTCTTATCACCTCTGTTAGCTATTAGATATTGACGCCGTAAGACCCTGTTTTATTCCCACATTTTTTTCAATGCCTACCAGACAAGGATTCTCAATGATTTGGGCCTTTCTTATGCTACGGTATTTGGTCAATATTCTCTTCCATTCCGTCAACAATCTGTTGTTTTTGCTCGTCAGGTAGCTTACTCCACTGTTCTTTCATTTGCTGCTTTTCCTCATCCGATGCCTTGTTCCAACGCTCCAGGAATTTTTCTCTTAGTCTTGCAGACAATGTCACTCCCATCCAGGCAAATGGGTCCTCTTCTTCAACGGTAACGACGACTTCTTCTACAGGCTTGGCTACCGTTGGCCCTGCCTTCTTGACCACTTCTTTCTTCTTAACTGGTTTTTTCACTTCCTTCTTTGGCCCAGGGGCGCTGGCAGCGCTGATCGGCGCAAACCACTTCTCCTTGCCGTCCCACTCGATTTTGACCTGTGTCGGCTCAATTGCGACAATTTTCGCGTCCCCAATTTTCTTGCCGATCTTGTGAAACTTGCCGTTTATTATTACCTCATTGCCCAAAATGCCTTGGACCTGCTTGACGGGGTGCTGCTTTGGCGGAGGCGGTGCGAACAAATTCTTCTTCTTCAGCTCATCCGCAATCGCCTTGGATCCGGCCAAGTGTTGCTCCATCTCGTTAGGGTCCGGCTTACTCTGCGTAAGAGCGGTTTGAACGAGGTCCTCCGCCTTGGCGGAGGCTGCAAAGAATCCTGCCACCTTGGCCACAACCAGAACTGCCAGAAACGCGGAAACCACAAGCAGCACAACCGAGAGCAACTCTTTCCTCTTTTGTATGCGGTCAGGTTCCATGTACCACCTACTTAATAAATGTGGACACCGTTAACTCCAGTTCGACTTCCTGTCGTTTCTTTGGATCACACTGTATTCGCATCTCCTCGATGCCGACCAGATAGGGATTCTCCTTCAGTTTGGCCAGTAACTCGAGCACTTGTCCGAACTTGCCCTTTCCGGTGGATTTCAATAGCAGCAACCTATACCCGGCCTGCTGGGACCTTCCGACAGGCGGCATCTGCAGCGGCTCACTCTTTATCCCCGCTTTCTTCAATTGCTCGCTGAACTTATCTCTGAAGAGAAACTTCTGTTTCTCCTCGCTCTGCGGCATCTCAAAAATAGGCACAATCGACATCAAGCCCGCTTGCTTAGCCTCGTCCACATCGATAAGGTCTAATTTGGCTTCCATCTGGCTAAGAGACGTTTTTGCCTGATCCCAATGCGCGAACCATTTTGTGCCAAACGTCATCACAAGGATCACGACGGCACAGACGACACCAA
Source organism: Planctomycetota bacterium (assembly GCA_030641115.1). GTDB lineage: Bacteria > Planctomycetota > Phycisphaerae > Sedimentisphaerales > Anaerobacaceae > DAOWID01. Next base: position 8,475 of record DAOWID010000415.1, read on the forward strand.
TCTTTATTGTCCTTTTCTCTCTTTGGCTTAATCTATCTATCATGGTCTCTCCAATCCTCCGACTTGGCTTCGACCGCTCCTCTTGGTATAGGTCTTGTAATGAAAAGTCATGGTAAACTTTATCTTCTTAGTCTTACTGTCTGGGGCTGCGCTGAGTGTCTTCACATCTTTCACGCCCTTTTTGGTCAGCAGGTTTTCCTCAAATTTATACAGTTGATCATTGCCTGGCGCCTGGCCCCTAATAGTTACCGGCCGCCCTTTTTTGAAGTGCAGGCTGTCCAGCAGTATCCCCTTATTGTCACCTGAGTTTATTTCGCTCAAAAGCTCCAGCAGGTCGGGCCGTTGTCGTGCAACTGTTTTGATTAGCATCTGCCTCTGGGTAGCATCCTTGAAACCAGCCTGCGCCTGCAACGCGCTCAAATGCTTTTCGCTCTTGATGTCGAGAGCGTAAGACACAATACCAAGCACAACTAACATGATCGCTACAATCGCCACGGCTACTTTCGGCGAATACAATATTGACCTCTTTTCTTCCGCCGCAGCCGGGTTATACACACGCTCAAAAATATTGAGCCCTGCCATATCATCAAGGGCCATCAGTGCCAGGCCTATCGGCACTCGATATTGGTACACCTGTTCGACTCCAAGCTCCGTCTGGCCGACCAATTTTCTGCTATCCGCCAAAGTCGCTGTCACATTCAAACCTGAGGAGCGAAGATAAGAGACTATGCTTTCTATCGCACTGCCGCCGTCCGAGAGCACAAAGATCGGTAATCTGGCTGTGTCCACATAACCAAACGATTCCAACACGCTCCTCATATCCTGAGCAAACCTCTCGGTAGTAACGGTTTGTTCCAGCAGATCACTATCTGCTGAAAGCAACGGGTTCTGGCCGGTATCACAAAAGTCCTCCGTCCCTATATCTAAGACCACCGCATTGCTTAGGCGCCCATCCTCAGCCAGACAGACCTGTGTACTTCGCTCCGCCAAACTGACAACCACAGCGTCTCTGGCATCTCCAGAGAATAGCGATCTCCAGGCTTTGACTATTCCCTCACAGTCCAACAATATATTTTCCGGCTCAAAACAACGTATATTTTCCAGAAACCCTGCCAGAGGTTCCCTTCTTGCCGCCGCTATAGTGACGGGCATTTCTCCGTTCCTTACTTGACCGGCCCTCCAGCTCATCTCCATTTGCTCAGTCGGCAGCGGCAGCAGCGTTTCCGCCTGCAACCTAACCATCGCGGGAATTTCATCTTTTCTGGCCGCCGGCAAACCGACGCGGTAAAAGCCCACGCCAGTCGAGCCAAAGCCGGCCACAGCTACGTTGTCGCCTCTGCTTTTTCTGTGTCTTGTCGACTCAGTGGACAAGCCGCACTCGGCTGCAAAGGTGCCCCAATCGCCGTCGCTCACTTCGCCGCTCTTTGTCCAAAGGACTTCAAACGCCTCACCTTTTCTTTCCAGCTTTACAGCCTTGAGATCGCTTCCTTCCTGCGCTATGGCAATGGCGGACGACCGTGTCCCCAGATTAGTCACATTTTTAGTCATTAGTCAGTTGCTCCCTGATACCAGTAAAGTATTTCACAAGGACTCGAACTCCTGTCCACCACCGCCTGTGTTCGCATCGTTGCTCCGCTGTAGCCGCTTCTGTCAGCCGTCCCAACACAACGAATGCTGTAAACCTCCGAACGTGTGGTTATATAACTCGCAATTTTCTTGAAAGCAGCAGTGTTCATCGACGCCACGTTCATTACATCCGCAACGCTCTGCATCCCATCAATCAAACCGTCCCTGTAGGCAACTATGTTCTCGGCAAGCTGCTCAGCCTTGTCATCACCACCCAACAAAGCAGCCAACACGTACCTTGATGCTGTATTTATATTGACTCTTCCTGGTATCTGTTCATCATTAGTCACTGTTATCTTATCCGCTATATTACGGAACGTCTGCAAATCCAGAGGTTCAGCCTGGTCCGAATCGCTGCTCGGATTCTCTGGTGGCTGTTTGGGACTGTTATCATCTATTAAATCAGCAATACTTTGGAATTGGTTATTCTGCCGTCTTTGTACAATCCATCTGGCCACCGGTCTCCTTATCCCCAAAGACGTTTCGAGCTGCCCTTCGTCACCTTGATTGATATTCACCCTTTTACTGCCATAAGCATCTACGTTTTTCTCATACGAATAGCACGTCAGATGTGCAATCCATCCCTCATCCAGCTCGTCGTCTCCGTCATCTACAGGCAAACTTTCGTCACCGTCTCTCTCGTTGTAGTCCAGTTGACCGTTGAAGTTTGTGTCTTCTCCATAGAACAGCTCTTCGGTGACATTCTTGACCAAAAGCAGCTCGCGTATTGTCCTGAAAGGCCCGTTGCGAATCTTATATCGGAACGGCAGATTCTCATAGTACCCCCCTTCAACACCCTCAGCGCTTGGGTTTTCATCTTGGTCACGCCAGTCGATTATTGCATCTACTATGTACTTCTCCATATAGCGCAATCCCAGAAGCTGGTCTCTCGTGGCAACATTGACGTTTAGCTTGCTCGCTTCGTCAATAACCCGGACGGTAAAATAGCATCCCTCCAACGCAATGTCGTTAAAGTCCTCGTCATTGTCACTCCAATAATCATTCAGGGTGTCACTACCTCTTGTATCCTCATTCAATATTCCGATAGCCGTCTCTATGCCGGCGCGACAGGCCCACTTGCACCGAAGCTCCTCCGTCTCAATTTGGCGAACTTTCATGTCCAACCGACTCGTGCGCCCCACAGTTGCAACAATAGCCATGAGCAGAACTACCACCCAAAGTACCGCTACAAGAACAAGCCCTTTTCTGTTGCGCTTAGTAATCATTTTCGCAGCCAAGTCTTCGGTACTTAACCCTTTCTATTCGTCCATCACCTGCTTGTCGGCCCCTGAGTGGGGCTCTGCCCGCTACTTTGCCCGCTGCTTTGCTCGCTGCTTTGTGTCTGCTGTCCGGCCTCGACAGCACCGGCTGTCGCCCCAACAGACCTCACTAAATTCACTGTAATAGACTCCATGACCATGTCGTTTCGCCCCGGCTGTTTTGCAACAATGTTTATCTCCACCAATTGAGGCAAGGTCTGCATTTCTTCCGGCCACTCGTCTGCCCATTCTTCTCCGTCGAAGTACCTAACCTCGAAAACATCAATATTCTCAGCAATCACAGTTACCACTCCGCCTGGCTCGACTTGCTCCTCATCCGGATACGGCCACAATCGCCTCATAAGAGCCGACGTTTGTCCTTCCTCATCTTCTGCCTCTTCATCCTTTGCCAGGTAATACTCCACTTCGTAGACATCGCCTTCGGCCTGGTCGCTTCTGGCTTTTGCCCTTCCGACACTATATAGCACCAAATAACTGCTAGGTACGTCTCCTGATTCTCCAGCCATTCCGATCAATCTGGTATTCTTTTGGTCTTTATCACGGTACAAGTTCACAAGGTCTGTTCGGATCATCCTCGATGCAAACCTTACCTCGGCAGCAGCTTCAATAGTGCTATCAAGCATGGTCGCGCTGGTTGTAATAGCCCTCAGTGTGCTGACCGCCACCAGCGCAATAAACGCGCTGATAGTCGAAGCCACCAACACTTCCACCAACGTAAATCCACCACTTCTAAAATGGACCTTGTTCTCAATCACTGTTGCACCACGACGGGGTTAGTGTACGCACTTACCCCGTCAAGCATTGTCTCGACCGTTAGGCTATAAGGGCGATTGCGCTCGAGCCAAGTAACGGTTAACGTAATCAGATACAAACTATCAATATCCTGGTATTCACTAGTAACCTGCCAGCGATATCCTGGCTCCAAATCTGGGAATTCTCCTTCCAATTGTCCCATCTCGACAAATTCATCGATGCCAACATAGTCTATTAGGCTAAGCTGTTTATCGATCAATGATGCCGCGATCTCATATTGTCTGTTTAGCCTTGCTCCGATCAGAGACCGTGTACCGATTGTCCCCAGTGCCAAGACGGCTCCAGAGAGAATAGTACTCGCAACGATCGTCTCAACGAGGTTAAACCCTTTCTTGTTTCTTTTTGCCCACGCCATCATTGTGCGTCCAGGTCTACGGTTTTGGTTTTCACGTTTTCCGCCTTGCCGAAATACATAGCTGCCTTGCCCGTCGCAGCAGAAACACTCACGGTAAAATGAGTCTTGCCATCGCCAATTTGGATTACCGCTGACCGTGCACTACCGTTCGGCGAAAAAACTATTTTTTGCTGGTCCTCGGCCTCGGCCACTGTCTCTGTGCCAATCGGCGTTATTTGAACATCCTCGAACTTGACGTCTCCGGTAAATTCCACCGGCCTGCAATAATAATTCTCCACTATTCCTTGTTCTGTTTGCCCCGTTTCTTCATTCAGTAGTGAGGTCTCAAGCCAGAATCCGTTTTTCTGGACATCCAAGTGTATTTCGTACGGGCGCAGTTGTTCAACGGCTGCTATCCTTGCATATTTGGCTGTAAGCAATAGGTCACGTGCCGCTTTTTCGACCAGCATCCTCTTATATGTTCCCACATATAGCCCACCGCCCATGCCGCCGATAAGTGCTATGACAACTACCACCAGCAGGAGTTCTGCGATCGTAAAGCCCCGTCGCTCTGGCTCGACCTTAGCTTTCAAGTCAGTCGCTTGCATTTGGTTAGGCGAAAATGCACTCCAGTTTATACTCACAAATTCACGGACCACAAATAACAAACGGTATATTGTGGCCGAGTTTAATCGTTGTATATATCTTCGTCGTCACCCTCACCACCTTCCATGCCATCCGCGCCCCAGCTTATCAGATCAAAGGTGCCGGGATTAATTTCCCCTTCCGCAATGTAGATATAGGGATTCTCCCACAAGTCAAGCAGCTCGCTTTGCTTCACATAAGGCCCACTCCACTTTTCTTCGAGGTCCGGAGGTGCGATGATCAATGCTTCAAGTCCCTCCGAATCGTCCGGATATCGGCCGCAATCAATATAAAACCTGCCGAGTACATTTTCGATAGTTGCCATCTTAGCTCTCGTTAACTGGCTCTTTGTCCTCCCAATACCTCTGAACATCCTCGGCGCGACAAACGCTGCAAGCATCGATATGATCAAGACAACTACGAGCAGTTCTACGAGCGTAAACGCCTTTCTTTTACGGTTCGTCCGCTTCATTGGGTACCCTTCCTAAAAGCCTAAATTTAACACTTTCGAATTTTCATGCCGCTTGGGACTTTCCACTTCCAATTTCAAACTCAGGAGATTGTCCCTGCACCAAGTGACATCGTGACGATCGGCAGCAGCGTTGCGGCTATTATGAAACCTACCACCAAAGCCAGCAGCAATATCAAGATCGCAGGGAAAATTGCCATAAACCTGTTTACCGCCGAGTCGGCCTCTGTATCAAATGTATCAGCAGCGTTGAGCAGCAGCTCATCGAGCTTGCCTGTCTGCTCCCCTATCGAGACAATCTGCACGAGTAACGGCGGAAAATATCCTGACTCACCCAAGGGGCCGGCCAGCGATTCACCACGCTTGACCTTTTCCGCCACACTATCAATCTCTCTGCCCAGCAATTCGTTGCCGAGCGTGTCACGGACAACACCCAATGCCTCCAAAATCGTCACCCCCCCTTCGGTCAGAGCACCGAGTGTTCTTGCAAATCTGCCCACGGCTATCGTCCGCAACACCGAGCCAAGAATAGGAATTTTCAATCTGAAAGAGTCCCATTGAATTCGGCCTTCAGATTGTGTCCATCGTCTCAGGTAATAAAGCCCCGCTATGGCCAAGGCAACAGCAATCCAGCCAAAAACCGTGGTGAACGAGCGTCTCGTGAAGTCAGCCAGCCCCATCATAATTCTCGTCGGCAAGGGCAATGCTGCGACGCTGCCACCTATCGCGCCCAAAATATTCGGCAATATGAACGTTATTATGATGACTACAGACACAAGCCCCAGCGCCAAAACAAAGATAGGATATGCCGAAGCGGTTTTCATACTTGCCTTTATCTTTTCGTCCCGGTCCAATATCCGTGCCAGCTGAACCGTTGTCCGTTCGAGAATACCCCCTGTCTCGCCAACTCTTATCATCGATAGATACAATGGGCTGAAGACTTTCTCCCGCTTGGCCATGGCCTCCGAAAGCGACTGCCCGGAGCTTACTGATTGCACAAGATCTTCGAGCATCTCCTTCATCGCCCTCTTATGCTGTTGTTCACAAATAAGCTCAAGACCGTTCAGAAGTGGAAGTCCCGCTCGCAAAGCGGTGCTTAGCTGTGTCGTCATGGCCAAAACATCTTTGCTGGAGACCCTTCTTGAGCCAAACCTCACGAATCTGGCTAAATCCAGCGCCGGCCCCCCGGCCCTCTCTACGGCTGGCCCTTTAGCCCTTTCGGTCAGTTCTGTCACGAACTGTCCCTTATCGGCAAGGGCCACAACAGCGCTTCTATGGTCCGCCGCCTCTATCGTCCCGGCAACGTGCGCGCCTGACTGGCTAACCGCCTTGTAGAAAAACTGCCCCAATACTCAACCCTTATTCTTCATCACCTATAGTCTTTGCTACTCTGAAAACCTCCTCAGGGCTCGTCCTGCCTTCGAGCACCATAGCGATGCCGTCATGCACCATACTTATATGGTCTGCCGGCGCCGCCTTTACGATTTGGTCGGTTGATGGTTTAGCTGCTATCAAGTCCCGCAGTTTAACGGTTATTCTAAGCAGCTCAAATATTCCCGTCCGCCCGCTCATGCCCGTCTGGCCGCACTCATTACAACCGACACCGTGATAGAACTTCGTGCCGGACTCGATTTCCGCTGATCCATTCAGGTTCTTGATCAGGTTTTCGTCCGGCTTATAAGACTCTTTGCATTTCGGACAAATCAAGCGCACCAGTCTTTGGGCCATTACCGCTTCTAACGAGCTGGCCAACAGGAACGGCTCAACTCCCATATCTATCAATCTTGTAATCGCTCCGGCCGCATCGTTTGTGTGAAGCGTGGAGAAAACAAGATGTCCGGTCAACGCTGCGCGCATCGCTATATCCGCAGTCTCTCGGTCTCGGATCTCGCCCACCATTATAATATCCGGGTCGTGCCGCAGGATGTGCCTTAGGCCCGTGGCGAAGGTCAGCCCCCTTTTCGGATTGACCGGCATCTGGTTGATACCTTCAAGCTGATATTCGACCGGGTCTTCTATTGTTATCATTTTCACAGCCGGCGAATATATCCTATTCAATGATGCGTAAAGTGTCGTGGTCTTGCCGCAGCCGGTCGGCCCCGTAACAAGTACAATCCCATGTGTCTTGTGCAGGCATTTATGGAAACCTTCCAAACACTGGGCGTTCATCCCCAAATCATCGAGCTCTATCAATGATGCGGTTCTATCCAGAAGTCTTAGCTGAACAGCCTCGCCAAACACCGTTGGGATGGTCGAGACACGAATGTCGATCCTGCCGTCTTTGCCCACGAATTCGATGTGCCCGTCCTGCGGCACAAAACGTTCGGCGATATTCATATTTGCCATAATCTTAACTCGTGAAATAATCGCCGCCCGAAGCCGCTTTGACGAAGGCGTCTTCTCGACAAGCATGCCGTCAACCCTGTACTTGATCTTTACTTCTCGCTCGAATGGCTCGATATGTATATCGCTTGCGCGGGCCTCAATCGCCTCCAGTATTATAAGGTTCACAAGATTGACCAGAGACGGCTCTCGTGCCAGTTCGTGCAGCTTCGCAGGCGAATAGTCCCCGTTATCAAGCTTGCCCTCTGCTCGTTGTTCCACCGGCACAAGGTCATCCAGCATTCTGGCCACGTTACTGCCGTAGAATTTCAGTATCGCATTTTCCAGCTCCAGCGGGTCAGCATAATACCTCTGCACGCCGCAGCCCGTCACCAGCCGTAGATCCTCAATAACTTGTGGCTGGAAAGGGTCCGTCATTGCCACGGCCAATCGGCCGTTCTCACGCCGTAACGGCAAGATATTGTATTTGCTGACCAGCTCCGCCGGCACAAGACCGATGACGTCGGTACTTACTGAAACATCAGTCAGATCCAGCTTCTCTATGCCCGCTTGAAACGCAAGTGCTTCGTTTAGCTGGCTTTGCGTAATGTAGCCAAGCTCCAGCAGAATCTGGCCCAATCGTTTCTGCTTGACCTTCTGTTCGTCAAGCGCGAATCTAAGGGCGGATTCATCCAGGTACGATCGTTCACAAAGCAGCTCACCCAGCCTTTTCTTCTTATTTGTGTTTATCTTATGGTCCATTTTTGACTCAATACCTCAAAAATACGATTGCCATAAAACATTAAATATATATAAAAACAGAACTTATGTCAACGAAAAAGTCTCTGCTTACGCTCATAGGGCCCGCTGTGGACAGAAACTTACAACATCAATGATGCGTCTACAGCACGGCAAAACAAAGTAAAATCCCTGTAAAACACAAGCCCTTTTATGTTTTAGACGCCTGAGAACGGAATTTTATTACAGAAAATCCTTTATTATCGGGAAAAACTTCCAATCGTGCCATTGTTGCAGCCATGAACGAGTCCGTTGCGATTCGCCGTACGCTGGCCAATGGCCCAAAAATCAATACAATCCATACAAGGAAAAAGGCTGCAAGAGGTAGGATCAACAATGCTCGTTCTATATCGCGGTGGTGGTGCTGGGCAACGCGGCGGACGAGCTTTGCGTTTATCAAGCGGATGCGGTATCCTTTGCAAATTGGCAGTCGTCGTAGATGGGAAGTATCCGTTAATGCAAGATCATGGGTTTGGCTAAGAGGAGTTACTATGGGAAATACCGGACAAATCAGAAAGAATTCGATAGTCACAAAGCCACCTCGCGACGTGCTTCTGGTTTTGACAATTGCGGCTATTATCAGCCTTCACGGTGAACAGCGTATGCTACTGGCCGCCGACAAAGGTGGCGCCAAGGATGCGAATCGCTTTGACAAACGCTTCTTTCAAATTCAGGTCGTGGATGAAGCGACCGGAAGGGGCGTGCCTTTGGTCGAATTGCGTACCGTCAATAACATAAGATACTTCACGGACAGCCATGGAATTGTCGCATTTTACGAGCCAGGCTTAATGGATAGAGATGTCTTTTTCTTTGTTGAAAGCCACGGTTACGAATTTTCGAAGGACGGATTTGGGTTCCGTGGAATGAGGTTGAAGACTTCCCGGGGAGGCGGCACAGTCATCAAGATCAAACGGCTCAATATTGCAGAGCGACTTTACCGAGTCACCGGCCAGGGCATCTATCGTGATAGTGTGCTCACGGGAGAAGCGGTACCGTTGGCAAATCCGCTTCTCAACGGACAGGTCATGGGCCAGGATTCGGCGTTCACCTGTCTCTACCGCGGCCGGTTGTTCTGGATGTGGGGCGACACGGCGAGACCTTCGTATCCGCTCGGGAATTTTGCTATGTCCGGCGCCGTTTCGGATCTGCCGAGGCACGGAGGGCTCGACCCGGCGGTTGGCGTCGATCTTGAATACTACGTCGGTGAGGATGGGTTCAGCCGACCGGTCTCGCCTCTGAAGGAGCCCGGCCTGGTCTGGCTCGACGGACTGATTACCGTCAAGGACAACGAGGGCCGGCAGCGGATGGTCGCCAAATATGCCCGGCTGAAAAGCATGACAGAGATACTTGAGCGAGGGCTGGTGATCTTCAACGATGCGACGCAGTCGTTCGAGCCGCTTGTGCGTTCCGGCGTGGAATTTCTGCCGTATTCAAACTCCGGACGTGCCTTCGCCGTGAACGTGGATGGCCGGAAATACTACTATTTTGCCACGCCATTCCCTTTGGCGGTCCGGATGCGCGTCCAGGCCGAGTGGGACGATGTTATCGACGCAAACCGTTACGAGGTCTTGACCGCCCTTGCAGCAAAGAAGTCCGACGGCCGGCATGCACCGCCGCTGGACCTGGGCAGCTCAAAGACGCCTTACCGCTGGGTCCGTTTTGCCGACCTGATGGGCGGCAACACCTCTGCAAAGACCTCCGTCATCCAGGCACTGAAGCAAGCCAAGCAGGATGTGCATCTGTATGACATAGAATCGGGCAAGCAAGTATCTCCTCATAATGGGAGCGTCTATTTCAACGCCTATCGACAGCGATGGATTATGATCTTCGTGCAGCAGTTCGGCGAAAGCTCCTTCCTGGGCGAGCTCTGGTACGCCGAAGCCGACACGCCGGTAGGACCGTGGGTTTATGCCAGAAAAATTGTGACCCACAATAAATATTCCTTTTACAACCCCAAGCATCATCCTTTCTTCGACCAACAGGGCGGCCGCCTAATCTACTTCGAGGGCACGTACACCTTCACGTTTTCAGGCTCCGCAGAGAACGCGACGCCGCGTTACGACTACAATCAGATCATGTACCGACTGGACTTGGACGATGAAAGGCTTTGCCTGCCGGTAGCAGTCTATCAGACTCGCGACCAAAAGGGACGCGTTGACTATTTGTTGCGTGAGGGAATCGATCGTCAGGGGCAATGGAATATGATCGAGTCAATTCCATTTTTTGCCGTTCCGCCGAATCGCGCCTATCAAGGCCTAATTCCAATATTTGCCGAGAAAACGAGTGCGAAACAAGGCGGTACTGTCTGCCTGCACGCGGGACCGCCGGAACCCTCTTCGCCAAAGCCGCTGTTTTATGCCCTCCCCTTGGCGAATGACGGGCTGGCCGAGCAGTCTTCTGTTACTGTGCCACTTTACGAACACGTCCATACCGAACCTGCCAGGCGGCTGTATTCCACGAATTCGGATCTGCACCAGAAAGGATGGACTCGTACGCACGAACCGATATGCCGAGTATGGCCAAACCCGCTCAAAACGGTTATCCTGGATCGCGCCGCAAAGCCTTGTGCCGAACACCCGTGATTAGTTCCTGTGAAGGTGCATGCGCACTTCGACATTGGACATTCGCATTCGATATTGGATATTCACTCCCTCTCGCCTATCTTATACGCATCACAAGAAATATATGCGCTCTGTCAAACAGAGCCCCGACCGTGAGGGAGGGGTAATTGCACCTGGAGCCCGCACCTGGCGGTTCGCGAGCGCATTTAATTTATGTGATTGGTATTAAGGTGCACATGCACTTCGACATTGGACATTCGCATTCGACGCCGAAGGTTCGCCCACGGCGAATTGAATATTCACTCTCTCGCCTAAATATTTTCCCCAAAAATCTATTTGCGGCCTCTCCGGCAATGGGTATAATGCAAACCAGCAACGTTGAGCGAACCAAGCGAGACATCCTGGTTTATGCTCCTGGATTGAGACGCCTGGATTGTAAACGCACTGACATGTTGAGAAAAAACGCTTAAAGTGCCGAGGCTGAAACGGCTTCGGGTTCTTGTACGGAAAACACAGAAAGAAGATATTTACATAACGGAGATTGGAAGTGAGCAAAAGGCCAAAAAGCCCGACTGACTCTGAAAAGTACTGTTTTGTTATCTCGCCGATCGGAAAAAAGGGATCAGACAGGTACAACAAGTTCAAAGAAGTCTATGACTACATTATAAAACCCGCAATAGAGAATTCCGGCTATACTGTCCGAGTCATCAGAGCCGATGATATTGATCGTCCAGGTTCATTTATCAAAGACATATTGGAAAACCTACTTAATTCCTTTGTCGTTATAGCTGATCTGACCGAACAAAGTCCAAACGTCTTTTATGAACTTGGCGTAAGGCATTCTTTAAGTCCAAGGACAATTTTGATTGCTCAGTCTGTCGACGACATTCCCTCGGATCTGAGAGAGTACAGGACGATTACATACGAGAACTCACCCAAAGGTGTGAAGGATTTTAGTGATCGATTAAGAAACTATTTTCAAGAGATATTTCAAGAGCCTGAACGTCCGGACAGTCCGGTTCTGGATCGCCTGGGGAGTATAATTGAGAATAAGACCCATCAGCTTCAAGACCAAGTGGTTGGTTTGAAAGAACAACTAGACAATATTTTGCGTAAAGGGCCGTCCACCAAAACTGCGCAAAGAGAAGAGATGGTACGTGATAGGATGCAAAGGATTTTTAAGCTCAAGAATGCCACAAACAAGTCATTGAGTTTAGACACGAGCGTGACCTTCGGAGAGGGGGAAAACGCAGAGGATATTTGGCTGACGAGAGAGCAAGGAAATTTCGACCTATATCTCTTATATACTCAAGAGAAAATACTGGAATTCTGGTATGTGTCAATAGTCACGGGCGATGTACATTTGCAGAAGGAGCTTGCTGATATAAGAGTCTTGTTGGATCATTGCTTGGACAAGCGTGATATCGAATTCAAGTTTATCATTGCTACAAATGAAGATCTATCGACTAAAAAACACAACACCCAGAAAGCTTTCTCTAGAATCTTGCATTTCATACCGAACAAACACAGAAGTCGTTTCATACTGGAAATATGGGATAAGGATGGTCTTTTGGAACAAGAGAAATCGCTTGGACTTAAAGTCGATGTTTGAACATATCGCTTATCACCGAAGAATTAGGTCGTTAACGATTTTAGGCTCCGTTCACGACCAGCAGGACGTGCGAAGAAGAAAAAGCAGGCCGAAGCTGCAAATAAATAAAAGTAGAAGAATTAAATAAGGTGACGTAAAGACAACGTCCCTATTTCCCTATAGCTTCCAGCGTTTTCTCAGTTCTGCTGATTTATTCAGCCATTGTCGCAGCAATTTGTATGGTTGTTTTAGCTTCTCTGGTCCCCATATTTCCTCCGCTCCTTGCAGGATTATTATCGGCAATGGCCGGTCAAGTTCATCCTCAAGCATGAGAAGTCTTGCCATAGTGAAGCTGCGATTTCCGCTTTTGACTTGGCTTATATATGAGTGACCTACTCCCCCCATCTTATTGCCAATTTCACTGAGTGTCATTCCTTCTTTTTGCAGTCGGTGGACAATTCCTGTCGAAATTTTAGGGTCAATACGTTTAGATTGCAGATTTTCGGTCTTCATTGACTTTAAGTATCCAAAGACAGCAGCTTGGGATTACCTAACGCAGAGTACACCAGCGGCTCGAACATCTACTTCTTACGAAGAAGTTGTCTAAGCTGTATCCAATACGTGTAAATAGTACAACTATTAGCATATAGATGTCCATCCACCGCCTTGAGTTTTTTTATTAATTTTGCACGCGTAAGTTGTAATCTTTTTGTCTCCTTGGTTTTGGAGTTCTCTGACCTCAGCAGTCTTTGGATATCTTTCTCTTTCTGGCTTTTGACCTTCAATCTGCCATAAACCGGCAAATATGCTGGCCGACTATTTAGGAATTTTGTGACCGGATCTACGCGGCCCTTTTTACGATTTCGTGATTCCATCTTTTAACACCTCGTATTTGAGCAAGCCGCGAAGTGTCTATCTTAGGGACCCACCGTGAGCTTACTCTGTTCGTCAATAAAAATGCGAGCTGTTGAGGATGGGTCCACATTAATAGACATTCAGCGGGAAACTTGTCTGAGTTAGTAAATGCTAATTTCCCAGCGCATTTTGCCGACGGTAGGAAATCTCGCCGGAACACCACATCGCGTTCGTTCTCTACACAATAGACAGATCTCGATAGCGACCAACGCGACAATGGTGTCAATATTGCCATAAGCAACGCGATTACAGCAATAACGACCAAAAGCTCTATCAAAGTGAAACCCTTTATGAAATCACATTTTCGGACCCTTTCTTTTAATGATATTTTGTCGGGCTTTTTAAGCAATTTAGCTAAAGCCTTATCTGAATTTAATGTACAGACTAAATTCATTTTCTGATTCCTCCAATATAAGGATTCAGGTTCATTACCTTTCATTATTATAACAGCTTTGTTACTATATGTAACAAAAATCCTCTAAATTTTCAAAAAAAGGTCATTTTTTTTAATTTTCGCCTTCCAAAGAGCATCAAAACGAATTTTGCCGCTGTTTTCGCCAACAAAGCGAATTCAATTTTGCTGGACTTCTCTGCGCCTTCTCCTTTCTCCCCGTCCCCGCGTTCTGGCCGCGGAGCGAGGTAGCAGGGATGTGTTCTTTATGGCCATACTTTTTGAGGTTTGCCCTGTGGTTTTGCCTTTTGCACTTTAACCTTTCATTTTCCTTCGCGTCCATTCGTGTTAATTAGTGGCTCACCAAATTGATTATTGATTATTTCTCTGCGTCCTCTGTGCCCTCTGTGGCCCCAAAAATCCGTGTCCGTCGGACCCTAGTTTCCTAATCCCACCTCTTTCTTGTATTTGCGCAAAGCTGCCTCCGGCGAGATGAATGCAACCTTCTGCGCCTTCCAATCCCAGACTGCGAGTGGCAGTTTTTGTTTCTTATGCCGCTCGATGGCTTCTCTTACACCCTCCCTCATAGCCAAAAGAGCCTTCTCATGCAAAGATAACCGCTTTTTCATATACCGCCGATCCCTTCAACTATAGTCTTGTATGAACTTTCATTGATAATCTTCAATTTACCATATTTCCCGTCCGCTATCAATATCGGAATTACTCCTGCATTGTTGAACAACATCCAAGAATCCGCGAGTGATTGATATAGCTTGAAGAAATTGGAAATAGACCGATTGAAGCGCCGAAGCACATCCCTGACGGGAACATCGTGACCGCCCTGCGCAACTCTGCTTTTTATGCGAGATATGGCAAGATCCGCACCTGGAATCCACAAAAAGAAAACGTGGATTTTATATCCTTTTTCTTTCAGAGATTTGAGCAGCTTGACATATGATTTGCCCGCAAGCGTTGTCTCAAACGCGAAATCAACTCTCCTATTTGCGAATTGATGAATTTGTTCAAGTACAAGTCTGCCTGCCGTTATCGCTGCCGCGCCGGGGGAAAAAGGCGAAAGTCCCTGTGCAATCAAGTCAGCGTTGACAAAATTAGGACACCTGACGTATTCGGGTAGAAACTTTACGGCAAATGTGGTCTTGCCTGACCCGTTGGGCCCGCCGATGACATATACATTTTTGCTATTCATACAGCCAGAATTGTAACTCCTCTGTCACATTCAATCCATTCAAGAATCCGTGTAAATCAGTGCAATCTGTGGTTAGAATTTCACTTGACAGCAAACTTTTTGGCTGATATAATATATAACTAACTAAATTGAATAGAATCGTAATAGTAGCAGGAAGAAGCAGAAGCCAGAACACAGGAAACAAAAATATGAGAAACAGGGAGATTTGGGATTCTTGGGCAAAATACGGGCAATCTGAACGGCCTTTTACGCAAAACAAACCCAATTTCCCAGAAGCCCAAATGAACGTAACGTCCTTTGAAAAAAGGGATTATGACGATCTTGCCGCATTGAGACTGCGGAAAAACAAACCCAATTCAAACCCAATTTCTGAAAAGCCAAGAATGAACCTAAACTCAATTCTGACAAAGGATTACGAAAATCAGCCCCCCATGGGGAATAAATCCAATCAAACCCACGCCGCCGTTACGCTAAGCCAGAGGCGGCAGACTATCCTGCCCGTGCCGGCGAGCCTCCCCGGTCATCAGCTTCACCAGTTCCTTTTTGGCATGTTCCGGCAGATCCGATGGCTCATAATCTCCCAACAGTCTTTCCACTTCCCGATGGGCCCGCTGCCCCAGCGTCAAGGCACCTTCACGTTCCCATCGGGCCCTGTTGGCACGGTCTATGACCGGCCCCGGGAAAAAGTGTTCCTTCGCCAGATAGCGCCGAGTATGATCGGAGATAAGCAGATGTCCTTCTTCAAGCAATTCCCGAAATACTTCCAGTGTCGCAAAGCCCTCTGTCGGTTCAATTCCGTCAATCAATCGATAGACCATGCCGCAGATTTCGTTGTCCACAATCAGTTTTTCAAGCGAAAGACAGCTCTCGAAATCGAGCATGCCGGGACCGGATATATTGTTGATTCCGGACAGCGCAGCCAAGGCAGCTCCTATCCCACTCTCCAAACCGGCCTGTGCATCCAACTGTTTGGAGTCACTCAAAGCGATGTATGCCTGCGTGGGCAGGTGCAGGTACTTACCGATTTCGTTGTAGGCACAGTCAACCATCATAGTCTCGATAGCACCCATGGGCGTGGTTTCATGGCGGATATCAAATACAGCCGGCGAACCGCCGTAGAGAATAGGCGTACCGGGATTGGCTATCTGGCTGATGACAACGCCACTCAGAGTCTCGGCGGTATGCTGCACGAGCGTTCCGGTAAGTGTGACCGGAGCCATGAACCCGGACAGCGGCATGGCAACAAATTCCACAGGGATGAAGTGGCGGGCGCAATCCAGCAAGTTTTGCGAGGTGACATGGCTCCATTTCAGCGGGGAAGTAGGACAGCAAGAGAATACTGTAAGGGGCTTCTGCTTGAGAGCTTTCGACGATTGGCGAATGGCAAGTTGAAAATCCTTCATTACGTTAAAGGATTCGATTGTAAAGGCACCGGTAACTACGGGCTTATTGCCGTAAAGAAGGCTAAGAAAGAGGCGATAGCTATCGGAAACCCTCTCAGGTACATCTGTCGGTATCAAAGCCGTGCTCGTCGAGGCGATATGTTCAAGCTGGTCGGCCACTTTCACAAAGTTGATATAATCGGCGGTGACGGGCTTGCGCATTTTCGTGGCTTGAGAATCCAGGATGTGCAAGGCGGTAGAGCCTGGTGTAAAATAGACATTGCTACCGGAGAAATCGTGCGTTTGTTCTCCGGTAACGTCGTAAAGCGTAAACGACGCGGGAGAAGCTTTCAGGGCTTTATCAATAATATCGTCAGTGAGAACTGCATGAGACTTCTCTATGTTAATCTGGCAGCCATGGTCTGCGAGCATCACCAAAACCGTTTCGTTATGGACCTCGACTCCGAGCGTACAGAGTATGTGGGTTGCTTCGGAGACAATCTTCCGGATAAGTTCGTCAGCTAAAAACCTAATTGTCGGTCTCATGGCAATGTTCTCTCAATCGCAACGTCGTATTGTTATCGAGCGTCCTTTTGTAGTTTGTATTCAACGCTGTCGGCCAGAGCCAGCCAGCTTGCCTCGATGATATTCTCCGATACGCCGACTGTGCCCCAGATAGAGTTTTTATCCCGCGACTCAATTATCACACGCACACGAGCGGCAGTTC
>DAOWID010000421.1 GCA_030641115.1 Planctomycetota bacterium
CAATCATGAGCATCGAGAATCCAACTTTAGCTCACTTTAGGCACTTTAGCTCACTCTTCACTAACTTACCCTCTACAATTGTCGAGAATCCTCTACAAATCGACCCTTTTATGCAAAACAAACCCAATTTCCAAAACGCCCAAATGAACGTAACCTCTTGCTATACAGTGGAATATGAAAATAAATCCAATTGGACACTTGGTGAAAACAAACCCAATTCAAACCCAAACAAACCCAATTTGCCAGAGGGTGAAATTGATGCAAAGTGTGTATTTACAAAGGATTATGAAGAAAAATGCGGATAAGGGCTATGAAAAAACAAACCCAAAACAAACCCAAAACAAACCCAATTCCCTAAAAGCCCAAATGAACGTAAACTCAGTCTTAACAAGGGATTATGAAAATCAGCCCCTCCGGAGACTTTCGGAAAACAAACCCAATCAAACCCAATCTCGAAACAGCTCCAGCGCCCCAATGATCGCAATCCTCTTCAACTTGTTCTGGATTTGTATTCGGCGAGAGGTTTTGGAACTCACGAGCTGCAAACAAATACCGGCGGCTATCTTTCTGTCTGTAGTGTGCCGGGCAGAGGGACTTCGGCTTTGATTTTTTTGACTTCGCCGTTCCTCAAATCAATTTCAATCTCATCGACAAGAACGCCGTTGAAATAACACGGCTGAGACTCATCGCCCCAAATCTTCACTATAGACTTGTCGTGGTCATAGAACAATTCACTGCCCTCGAATTCGTTGTCCCCATCCTCATAAGTAATTCCGCCGGAGGCAGTCAGCGTTGAAACTTCCATTTGACCATCGGCAGTTTGAATAAGGTTGCCTTCTATGCGACCGGCCGTCGCCTCTACATGTTGTTTGTACTGACCCTTCACAAACGGAAAGCCGCTAATAGTGATCCGCTGGGAGTTTGCATCAGCAATAAATCGATTCGCGTCAATAAAATACTCCAGAGTGTCAAAATTCTCTATGAATGCCCAACCGGGCCTTTTCAAGCTGAATCCAGGCACTTGTTCATTCGGCTCTGGGACGCTCGAATTATTTATTATTATTTTTGCACCTGGCCCGGTAGCAGAGAATAGCTGCTGCTGTCTGTCATAATCAAGCTTGCGACACACCAGTTCAATAAACCCAAGGATCTTTTTTCCCAGACGTCTGACAATTCTAAACGTAACTACCCCCCTGTCGGCGGTCAGATGTTCAATATCACCAGCCCATGCGACAGATCGGTCATTTGTGTTTGCTGGCAGATCTATAGTGAGCTGCTGTGATGAGAGCAAATACTCCTCTTGGACATTTGGGTCATTTGCGTCTTGGCGACGCACTGTGCACTCACAATCTCCCTCGAAGCTGACCTGGTTTGAATCCGACAAAAATTCCGCCTTTTTCTGGGCAGATATTCTGACCGGAATGGTGGCTGGTCGACCGTCATCGGCCAATGGGCGTTCGGGGGAGTCACCGGAGGTGCCTTTGGCTGTGGCACCAATCACATCCGTTGTGCGAAACGTAATCTCTAATGGGCCATCGGCGGCGGCATTGCCGGTAGAAACATCATACTCAATTCTTCGAGCGACAAAAGTGGCTCGACCTGCAGTGTCGTTAGAGTCTTTGGGACGTCTTTCATTGGGGACATTTGCGTCAGTGTCAAGCTCATCAGCATCTTGCTGCTGCCAGGGAGAGTCCATCGGCGTAACGATGATACCGTTGTCACAGGTCACATCAATATCAACAAGCTGCTGCGCCAATTCGTTCGGCTCACCTGGTTCTGAAACGCTCTTGCCAGTCTGCTCAAGGTCATCGGACCCAATGGTTTTAGTCTCACTCGATTTTTTGTCTGAGCTTTTTGGCCAGAAGACGTTGTTAATTACAACCTCGTCGTCAGCAAAAACCCACTGCTTGGGCATATCAATGACAACGTTCTTTCTGAACGCACATCTGTAGTATTCACCAGCGGCCTGGCCATCCTCAGGTCCGCTGGGCGCCGGCGGTACTTTTTCCTCTTGAGAATCATCAGCCACAACAGGTTCATCCGGCCGCGTTGCCGGTATATCACTAATCGTGTCATCCGGACTATTAACGTCTGCTCCGCCCGGTGACAAAGCCGGTGCGTCGGCAGGTGAGGCAAGCGCCGGACTGGGCGATGCTGCCGGGGAAAACACGGCCGCCTTGGAGGTTGTGAAATGCAGATTTCCCAGATGAATTAGTCTAAGGAATTCGAGGCGGTCAAGCTCATCATTGTAGACAAGCTCCAGGCCCTTACCGAACATCTCAGCATCCTGCGAAATAAACTCGACAGGCCCGGCGGTCGAGAATTGGGACTTTTCGCTTAGAAAAGCAATATCGTCAAGATAAACGAAGCTCTCTTTGATGTCACTGCCGGCTTCAGGCACAACATGGACGACCACATTTCCCGTGAATGTGGCGTCCTCAGGTGTGAACCTTCCAACAGCGGTTTCAAGCCGGACCATCCCTTTGTCAGCGGTGATATAACATTTGAAACCGGTCTGATAAACATTCATATATGGCTCTTGGACTTCCCAGATGTCTTTTACTGTGTGCAGCAGCCGCTCGAACCCGAATTCTCTGTCAACTTCTCCATTCTTATCGCGGTGTTCGAACTTACTTTCTCTAACAACACGGATGTCAACGTCGCCAATCTTTCCAATCTGCTCACCAAAATCAGCGACGTTGCTATCGGGTACCGTATCAATAAATCCCGCTGTCGTATCAATGTCAATCTGAGGCGTTTTGCTTATCTGGCTGTAAACCAGATATATCGCAAGCACGGCCGCCAATGAAATAAACCCTATGAGAATTGTTCGCAATTTTCGGCCCATAACAATCTGACCTTAACAGCACATAGCGTTTAGCGAGTTAATGTCTAATACTTAAACTGACCAGTTTTAAGCTGTCATTCGTTCGGCAAGCTCAGGTGCTCTGTCGCTCGTGGTTTGAGGGATTGTCATTCCACACCCATTCGGCCGCGCTCCCCTCGACTGCGCTCGGGACAGGCAGGGCAGACTTTGATGCGGAATCCAGACCATCGGCAACTCTGGATTCCTGCTTCCGCAGGAATGACGCCCGGCATTATATCTCTTATAGAGTACTAAGTTTTTCCCACTAATTCTTGACTTTGGAACTCGCTATCCGGCCTCATCTATCGGCAAATACCTGGTCATAAGCTGTTGCCATCTGCCGGTGCTTTTCAAAATATATTCTATCACTTCTCGCACTGCACCACAGCCGCCGGGGCGAGTGGTCACATAATCGGCATGTTCTTTTACCTCATCAACTGCGTTGGCAACAGCCACTCCGAACCCAACGTATCTTATGACCGGCAAATCCGGCAAATCATCGCCGATATAAGCCACACTCTCCGGCGAAAGACCAAGCTGCTCAAGAAACTCCTTAAAGGTATCGAGTTTATTATGGCAATCCTCAAAGACATGTTCTACCTGAAGCTCTTTAGCCCTGTGCCTGGTCGGGCTTGAAGCTCTGCCAGTCAGAAAAGCTGCGTCTAATCCCGCTCTTCTCCACAAGCGAATTCCATGACCATCAAGGGCGTGGAAGGATTTGGTCTCACTGCCGTCACCGTTAACGACTATGGTACCATCTGTCAAAACGCCATCAACATCCAAGGCCAACATTTGTATGTCCGCAAGATTTACCATTACCGTATCAAAAATCAGAAATCAAATCTCAAAATTACATATTAAAAAGTAAATATTACCGGGATCCTGGACTAAGTGAGGGCGTGACAATCTGCACTTTTGAATTTTTATCTGTCAGTTTACATTTTGATTTTTGCATTTTGCACTTTAGTTTATCCGACGACTTTGATTGTCACGATATCCTGCACGTCGATTAAGCCGACAGGTTTGTTCTCGGCGTCTACCACGGGGAGCTCATCAATTCTATACTTGTGGAAGATAGCTGTCGCCTCCGAGGCAAGGGCATCGGCTCTTATTCTTTTGCAGTCGGCGGTCATAACGTCGGTTGCCCTGAGCTCAAAAGCGCGCTGTCCTTGTTTAGTCATAGAACGGCGAAGGTCCGCGTCGGTAATTATGCCGGCCAATCTGCCATCGTTGTCGACAACCATCACGGCTCCGTGGCGTTTTACATCACTGGTTTTTCCAAGCAGCTTCTTTATTGTATCGGTGGCTTTCGCGATGGGCAATTTTTCGCCCGGCTTGAACATCATCGATTGCTCGACCGTCATCAACTTTGCGCCAAGCGACCCGCCGGGATGGAACCTTACATAATCCTCAACACTAAAATTACGTGCCTTCATAACCGTAAAGGCAAGGGCGTCACCGATGGCCAGCATACAAGCAGTAGAAACACTCGGCGCAACACCAAGCGGGCAAACCTCAGACATCTCGCCCATACACAGCACGACGTCACTATGTTTACCCAACGTCGATTCAGTGTCACCGGTGATGGCTATCAGTTTAATTTCCAATCGCTTGACCAGATTTATCACACGAATAATCTCATCCGTTTCGCCGCCATAACTTAGAACGATCACTATATCGTTCTTGCGCAGCCGGCCCAGGTCACCGTGAACGGCTTCAGCAGGATGCAGGAAATGGCTTGGCGTGCCGGTGGAAGCCAGAGTAGCACTTATCTTCTGCCCGATTATACCCGCTTTGCCGATGCCGCTTACGATACAAGAGCCGCTGCAACCGTAAATCATGTCGCATGCTTTGGCGAAAGGCGCATCGACAATCGGCGTAACAGAGCTTATCGCCTCAGCTTCAGCGTTGATTACCTTCCGTGCGTAGTCAAGGTCAAATCCCACTTATCTTCGCTTCTGGTGCCCGTGTTCTCACCGATTGGAGAGGCACGCACCTAATAATAGAAGAATTTTGACAATGTTCTAATCGATTCAAGACACTACGTTGGGATTATTGAGTTTTCAAAATTCCTTCAAGCTGTGACAGGACATTGGGCAGTTCCTGTCTCACTATATTCCACACAATATCGAAATTCACGCCAAAATAATGATGTATTAGTTTATCCCGTACACCCGCCAAATCCTGCCAAGGTACCTGAGGATATTTGCGCTTCAATTCTTCGGACACGTTCTTTGCCGCCTCGCCTATGATCTCAAGATTGCGAGCGACGGCATCCTGAGTTTTTTTGTCTTCCAAAAACTGTTCATAACTTAAATCTTCTGTGTAAGCGCTTATTCTTAAAATGGCTTCTTTACAATCAGCAAGGAAATCCATATCTGCTCTTTTAGACATAGACTACGCTCTCCATAATATTCCTGGCCACTTTGCCGACCCTTATTGTCTCAATACCGATGGGCGTTAGAATATCAACGCTTCTACCTAACAAGCTCTCAAGATACTCGGCAAACTCAACGAATCTCAGACCTATAGGTCTTTCAAACTCGACCAGAATATCTATGTCACTGCTGGGAGCTACGGCGCCCTTTGCACAAGAGCCAAACAAACCTATTCTCTTTACGCCATATTCAGAACCGAAATATGGCAGCTCCTTCCGTAGGATGGCCATCACTTTTTCACGTGTCATTGTTGCTCTGGCTTTCAACGTGCGGTTGTTGATGTACTCATATCATAACTTGACCGCGGTTCCGCGCGCGTTATAACAGACTATTTCGTGCTCTTGGCCAGCATAGTCCGGCACAGAGTGAATCAGGACGCGTTTGTCGCTGAGCTGCTCTATCTGTGCAATCGCTGTTCTTTTTTCGTTCTGCAGATAGTCAGCCACTTCCGGCGAGACAGATAACTCAATGCGTTTTATCTGCTTTTTCGAGGCCGAAAGATTCAACAGCCGAATAATCTCGATAGCCAACGATTCATGGCTCTTAACAAAGCCTGTGCCGGCACAATATGGACATGCCAAATAGATAGCCGACTGCAGCGAAGGGCGCATCCTCTGGCGCGTCATTTCCAGGACCCCGAACCTGCTCATCCTCAATATTTTTGAACGGGCACGGTCAATCTTGATCGCTGCCCGAAAGGTTTTCTCCACATCCTTGCGGTGTTTTTGAATGCGCATATCAATAAAATCGCAAATTATTAATCCGCCCAAGTCTCGCAGTCTAAGCTGGCGAGCGATTTCAGATGCTGCCTCCATATTGCTCTCGTAGGCAGTGCGCTCAGCACTTTTCTGCCCGCGGTGTCGTCCGCTGTTGACATCTATCGAGACCAATGCCTCCGTCTGCTCAATTACAATTGAGCCGCCACTGTTGAGCGCAACTGTGCGAGACTGGATTTTTGCGATTTCATCCTCGATTCGGTATTCGTGAAACAGTGGAACTTTGCTATCGTAATAGGTTATCCTTTGTTTCAAACGTGGTGTAGCCAAGGAAAGAAATTCCCTGATCTTTCGCACCATAACTTCGGAATCACAAACTATGTTTGTAATCTCGCTATTAAAGACATCTCTCAAGGCCCTGATAACTAAATCCGATTCCTGATAAAGTTCGCCAGGCGCTTTTTCAGTTTCTATGCGCTTTTCAATAGCCTTGTACAATCGCCTCAGATACCTCAAATCATTTTGTATATCCCTCTTTGAGCATCCTTGGCCCGCTGTTCTGATAATAAAGCCCTGGCCCTTTGGTGGATTACTCTCGTCAAGGATTTGCCTGAGTCGTTTGCGCTCATCTTCATCCTCGATTTTGTGTGAAACGCCATGCCTTCGCATCCACGGCATCATAACAAGGTATTTGCCGGGCAAAGCAAGATATGTGCTGAGAGTTGGCCCTTTGGTCTTTAGACCTTCTTTGGTTACCTGAACGACGATCTGGCGGCCTACGCGAAGACAGCTCTGGATAGACGGTCGCTCCTTGAGCGCTTTCCTTCGGCCAATGCTCTCAGCAGCGCCGGTGCGGGCCCCCGGGAAATGGCGTGGGTGCAGGTCGCTGATGTGAAGAAAACCGTTTCTGCCGATGCCAATGTCCACAAACGCTGCCTGTATGCCGGATTCAATGTTTACAACCTTGCCCTTATAAATATTGCCGACGTGCCTGCCCAGACTTGCTCTTTCCACATACAACTCCTCAAGGCAGCCTCCCTCAACTACCGCCACCCTGCATTCTTCGCTCTCAGCCACATTTATCAGCATCTCTCTTGCCATCGTTTTTTTCCTACCAGCTTTTCTATTGACTATCCGGCATTGCTCTTAGGCACCAACTTCTTCCTTCAATAGTCAATACTCAATTGCATATTGTCAATTGTTTTTCCATTTTATGTTTGTACGCCTGACGGGCCCCGCGAGCTTCTCGGCGTCCAGCTCCAGCAAATTCAAAATCTCATCAACGCGTATCGAGCCGGCCGAAGTGATTATGCACTCAACAACGATGCCTTTATCATCCAACTCAACTGATTCTAAGAAAGGCCTGACATCTATATTCTTGACCCGGTGTCTTGTGTCACGGTTCACAAACAGCGAGTCACTTGCGAGCAAACGCTCAATCCTGGCCGTCAATCTGTCATTCAGATATTTCTGCTGCAGCGGCAACGTGTACGTAGCCAAACTAGGCTGAAACGACCTGTCTGGCGTTGCGAGACTTACTGAGATCAGCTCACAGCCGCCAGGCAGTTGCTCGGACAACCTGGCCTTGATTCGTGCTGCGCAATCCGCTGCTCGTGGGCCATTCGGGTCGTGCGCAACAAGGCCCTCGTCACAGTGCACGCGGAGGCACAGCAAATCATCGTCTGTCTCAATGCCGACAGTCCTGGGCAGGGGCAAGGACAGCTTTGGACGAGGATTGAAGCCTTGACTATGCTGGACTCTCAGACCTGCTCGAATGCAGGCCCGCTGAAAAACCTTGAGCATTTCGGCGTGCGATAGAAATCTTAGGCTCCCCCGTATCCTGAATTTTATAACCAGCACGATAGTTTTATTTGAAGCCGCTATGTGCGTATCCCCTTATTCTCTTTGCCGATGGCTTTTACAAGATTCAGAGCTTAATTATTCAGCATTATGCCCATCTCAGCCCAGAAATCAAGCATTTTTTCCCTTGCATATCCTGGTTCTACAGGAGACTATTATTGGCTTTCGAGAATTGAACGGTTGACCACGCACAGGTCTTTTTGCTATAATTAGGTGTTTTGGCATTAGTTAGCAGTTCGTGTTAGTGGGCGACAGCGGATGTGAAAGCTTTCTAATAGAGGCATTTGTATGCAGACAAGAAATTTGGGCGAATTAGCTGAATATGTAGGTGGCCGGATCTGTGGCGACGCGAATGTAGTAATAAAGTCCGCCTCGACGCTTGGCCGCGCACACGAAGGAGACATTAGTTTTTTGGTCAACCGCAAATACGAAAAACAGTTGCGAACGACCCAGGCAAGCGCCGTGATTGTGGGCAGAGAAGTAACCAATACATCAATTCCTCTCTTAGTAGCTGATGATCCTTATTATGCATTCATGCAGATTATGGTGCTGCTTCACGGCCATCGCAAACACAAGAAGGTTGGGATCAGTTCGCGAACTTCAATTTCGGATAGCGCAAAGATTGGTGTAGACTGCCATATTCATGATTTTGTAACAATAGCAGACGAGGCAAAGATAGGAGATGGCTGTGTAGTCTATCCGGGTGTGTACGTTGGGGAAGGTGTGCAGGTCGGTAATGACAGCATAATATATCCTAACGTCACCATCTACAATGGGTGCAAATTGGGCAATCGTGTCATTATAAATGCGAATTCGACAATTGGAGAAGATGGCTTTGGCTATGCCAGCTATAAGGGCGTACACCACAAAATACCACAGATTGGCGGTGTGATCATCGAGGACGATGTGGAAATCGGTGCCTGTTGTGGGGTCGAACGCGGCACGCTCGGCGATACGGTCATAGGCCAGGGCAGCAAACTGGGCGATCTGGTCACGATAGGACACGGGGCAAAAATCGGCGCACATTGTTTACTTGTGGCTCAGGTGGGGATTGCCGGCTCGACAACTCTCGGCCATCATTGCGTAGTGGGTGGCCAGGTTGGTATTGTAGGCCATATTAATATTGGAAACAATGTTACAATCGCAGCCCAGGCCGGCGTTATCAATAATATTCCAGACGGCCAAGTTGTTTTGGGTGCACCGGCTATCGAGGCAAATCAAGGCAAGCGGGCCTACAGCATGATACAATACCTGCCTGAGATCCGGCAGAACATTAGGAGCCTCCAAAATCAGATCGAACAAATTGCCTCACCAAGCGAACCGGATTCTGAAGAGCCGGCCGAGCAATAGCGTATGTCGTGAATCTTGATTCGTAATCGGAGACGCGAGTCACAAACTACAACGCATATAACGCCATACACGCAGTAGGCGACACGATATTATGAATAATCCAAACGTACTCGGCTTGATTGCCGGAGGGGGCAGATTGCCGTTTCTTGTAGCTCAAGGTGCCAAGAAAGCCGGGTTGAGAGTAATATGTGTCGGTCTGGCCGACAACGCCGAGCACGGCCTCGCCGACGAGGTTGACGCCTTTTACAGAGTTGCACTCGCCAGGCCAGGCAGTTGGATACGAAGGCTAAGAAAGCACAGCGTAACCAGAACGATCATGGTCGGCCAGGTCGCTAAATCGCGACTCTTTACGCCCTGGCGAATCGCGCGGTACCTGCCTGATTGGCGGGCATTTAGAATATACTACTGGCGGCTACGCGGCAAAGACAATCTGACAGATTCGATCTTGTGCGCTATAGCTGACGAATTAGCCAGCGGTGGAATAGTCTTGGAGAACTCGATAATGTATTGCAAGGAGCATCTGGCAACAGCAGGGGTGATGACAAAACAGCAGCCGAGCTCGTTAGCTAAAGGTGATATTGAATTTGGCTGGCAGATAGCTAAGAAGCTTGGCGAGCTGGACATAGGTCAGGCGATCGTGGTCAGGGAAAAAGAGGTGATCGCTGTCGAGGCAATAGAAGGTACGGCGGAGATGATCGAGCGGGCGGGCCGGTTCTGTAAGGCTGGAGAATGGACGCTGATTAAGACTTCCAAACCGAGTCAGGATATGCGATTTGATGTACCGTGCGTAGGGCCGGACACCATCAGAAGTTTAGTTAAGAACGGGGGCAAATGCCTGGTTGTGGAAGCAGGTAAGACGATAATTATTGACAAATCTGAGACAATAGAACTCGCGGACCAACTGGGCATAACGATTCTTGGGTGCTAACGTTTTGGACAGCGGCTTTGACAAAATACGGCGGGATAACTGCACGATATATGTCAACAAAGACTTTCGTGACAGCACTCTTGAACAGCTTCTAACGGCAAGCCAAGAAGACCTTCAAAAACACTATGCAGCGACAACTATCCCGTCATCAGAATTTGCCCATGTATACAAATTTACTGTTAGACTCGAAGGCGTCGATAGAGAGGTCTATCTTAAAGAATACGTCTGCGGATCAATCGTCCATTTCATTAAACAGCTTTTCCGCACCAGTCGGGCCAAACGGGCCTTCAAGGCAACACTGATGTTAGCTGAAAATGACTTTAGGGCCCCTACTATCGTTGCGATGGGTGAACGCAGATTTGGTATTTTTCATACAAGAAATTTCTTAGTTACTCTTGATGCCGCCAACTCAAAACGAATTTATGAATTTATTCCTGAGAGCCGGACAGACTTAGCCAAGGAACAGTTGCTAAGCAAACGCGAGCTAATACGAGCATTTGGACAGACAGTTGGCCGGATGCATAAGGCTGGTATTTTTCACGGAGATCTGCGCCTCGGCAATGTGCTGGTGCAGAAAGAGCAGAACATGTGGCGATTCTTTTTCCTTGACAACGAGCGAACGAAGAGGCTTTGCAGGCTACCTCTCCGACTTCAAGTAAAAAACCTGGTGCAAGTGAATATGAAGCTGCCGGATACGCTGACCAATACCGACCGGATGAGATTCTTCAAGGAATATTGGGCTGAAAACGGAGGAAGCAAACAGCAAGAAAGAGAGCTGGTCAGACAAGTTGTCAAAAGAAGTGATGAACGTCTAGACAAGAGAATGTGGGTGCGGAGAGAGTTGAGAAAGTGCCTAAGAACAAACGAAAGGTACCTGCGAGTAAAGACCGACAGGTATATTGCTTCGTTTGATAGAGGTTTTTGTCAGCGCAACGAAACCGTGAAACCGGTCGATTTTATCGAACAAATTGATGCGCTGATGGATGAGGGCCAGATTCTCAAACGGGACAATACCTCTTACGTATCTCGCTTGACCTGGAATGGCAAAGACATAGTGGTTAAACGGTACAATCACAGGGGACTTATTCATTCACTCCGCCACACAATAAAGAAATCGCGTGCCGAGCGTAGCTGGCTGCACGCACACCGGCTTGGCGTGCTGGGCATAGCTACGCCAAGGCCGCTGGCTTATATCGAGCAGCACAGAGGTCTGCTCGTATGGAAGTCTTATCTTGTGGCGGAGCACGTTAAGGGACAAGAGCTTAAGCTTTTTCTGCGGGATGATGAAATAGGTGACGAGAAGCGCGCAACGGTGACTCAGCAGGTGACAGACCTGCTTGGCAAGCTGGGACAGTATCAGATCACTCACG
>DAOWID010000142.1 GCA_030641115.1 Planctomycetota bacterium
ACCGCAAGCGTTGCGGGTATTCATGTCCCTGACGAGATTATTGATGAGTTGGCAGCCGTGCCCAAGGAGAAGCGAGTCGAGAAAAGCCTCGAAATCTCTGCCCGTCTGATCAAAGAGTTGAAGGACCTGTGCCAGGGCATCCACGTTATGTCCCTCGGCTGGGAGCGGCACATAGCTACAGTTCTGGAAATGGCCGGCCTGTAATAGCCGAAACGGAACTCTGATATTGCCAAGTTTGCCGCGACACCAATAAAGGCCGGGATGGATCGATTCGCCCATATTCATCGACGCTTCTTAAGTGTCACGCCAATGCCTAAGTCGCGCTTATGCAAGAATATTGTTTCAAGGTCTGGGTCAGTGGTGACAGCCTCGAGGTAGTCCTGCATCAGCGACTCCAAGTCGGTCGTATTGTGGGCTAAGATAAGTCCGCCTGGACGGACCAGTGGTAGAAGCTTGTTGAGGTAGTCGATGTTACCGGCTTTGTCCGCGTCAAGAAAAAGGATGTCGATGGGACCTTTGAGTTTGGTGACTGTTTTGTGGGCATCGCCCTCAACGAGCGTGACAATATGGTCAATACCGGCCCGTTTAAAGTTTTTCCGCGCCAGCAATACTCGGTCGGGATCGATTTCGTGGGTAATGAGCTTGCCGCCCGTACTCTGCAAGGCGAGGCACAGCCAAATGGCTGAGTACCCGTGGGAGGTGCCTATCTCGACGACGTGTTTAGCACCGATCGCCTCCGTGAGCACTCGCAGCAATCTGCCGTCTTCCGGCGTGATGTTCCACGCCCCTTGGCGCTCGTCCCGGTACATCTCTTCAAGTACCTTCAAGATTCTCGCCTCCATTTCAGCGTAAGCAGATGCTTTCACTTTGGCTTGTTTTTCCGAAACCGCCCAGCTCACGGCCGCCAGTATCACCGAAGCAGTGGCACAAACAGCCACCAAGAGAGCTTTTCTACGTATTCTCATTATGCGTGCCTCCGTTTGGATACCTTTTACCATTCCTTATCTATGGGCCATAATAGCTGAACCAGCCGGTCAATACCATGCCATTTTGCAAATATTCGGCAGCTACACCCACTTGTGCTTCAACGGCTAACCCCAGAGTTTCTGCAATACTATGCCTCCCACAATGAAGACCAGACCTATAATTGTTGAGCTAAGAATCCTTTCGCCAATTGCAAAAGGGATCACTACGAGAGAGAGAAAGGGAGCTAAATAGACTAAGCTCGCGACGCGTGCGGTTGTCTTCGATAGTCTCAACGCTTTTAGCCAGACCAAAAAGGTGATCCCCATTTCAAATAGCCCGATGTAAACTGCGCCGAGAATGCCCGTGAGGTTTGGCATTTCTATTTTCGCAAAGAGCAGCATCGAAAGAAATACGAAGACAGAGCCGAACATGAAATTGAGGAACAACCTGACCGCTTCATCACGTTTGTCTCTCGTATTATATATCCAGAATAGCGCCCATATTACGGTACTGCCAAGTGCCAATGATACGCCGGAAGGGCTCGTAAACGTGAATCCCAAAATGTCCCCGTGGGTTGCAATGATAAAAACACCGAAGAAGCTGATCGTTATCGCAGAAATGCTCCTTAGCTTGATCTGTTGTCTGAGCAAAGGTATGGATAGCAACACAAGTACTATCGGCCAGACGAAATTTATTGTCACGGCCTCCTGTGCACGCAGGATTGCGTAGGCGTTAAGTACCATAACGTAGTAAAGAAATGGGTTTAGGAACCCCAACACACAAGAGCGCAGATAATCCTCTCTCGATAGAGTCTTGAGCAGGCTTAGCTTTTTCGCAAACAGTAAATAGGTAAAAAGAACCACGGTTGACACGATTGAGGAATAAAACAAAAGAGGCAGGACATCCAAATAACGTAAAGAAATCTTGAAAGCCGAAGCAATTGTGGACCAAAACAAAACGGCCACGGCGGCATAAAGATAAGCTCTTTTTTGTTTTAGCGTACTAATACCCACAAGGTAACATTATAGATGGATCAAGCCTATTTGTCGTCAGCAAAAACGGCATTTCCGGCCTGATTTTGAAATGACGGTATCGGTCATGCCCCAACGCGCTAACGCTGGCGCACCACGCTCACTTGGTTTTGAGCGAAGCGAAGGCACAAAATCCCAAAAGCAACCGGGGCCTATACCGAACTGATCAGTATAGGCCCCGAATTGGTGCAAATCCTTATGTCATTCCCGCGAAAGCGGGAATCCAGTCAGCCTTGCATCAATGCTCTACTACTATGGCCACAATTCCTGCTCAAGCCAGCCATCGGTCAGGACTGCGAAGTCCTTGAAGTCGATGATGTCGTCTTCATACAGGTTAATGGTGAGCCGGTCAAACAAAACCTCAGCATCATAGCCATTGCCAGAAGAATCATAGGCGATGTCACCTGAGGTTTCGTCGAATTTGTACCAGACCATAGGCCCGATGACGGGCTCTCCTGCCGCATTGGCGAGGTTTGCAATCTCGGCATCCGACAGTGCATAGTCGTAGATGCGAAAGTCGTCGATCTTGCCGTCAAAGTTGTTGCCATTGCCACGGTTGCTGCCAATAAACAGGCCGGAGGCAGCATCATGTGCTCCAGGATGGTTGACCGTATTCTCCAGATCTTCCCCAACATAAATCTTGAAATCGGTTCCGTCAAAGGTGCCGACAATGAAGTACCACGTGTCCGCACTCCAGGAATTGGTCGTGGTCAGAGGACCATCAAAATCTCCTGCAATGGCGGGCCAGACGCCGATCTCTCCAGTGCCACTTCTATTGAAAGTCACGTGGGGACGAGCAGGACTCTGCCAGTATACGAAGTCCGCTCGGGGACTGTCGCTATCCAGAGCGTTGTCGGAATTAAACCAGAACGCTATGGTAAAAGCACTCGTCGGGGTGCTAACTTCAGCAGCATAAACCTGGTTGTCGATGCCGTCAAAGTGCAGGCAAGCACTCCCATCGTAGCCACCGTCGACCTCCCAGGGACTACTCTGGAGCCAGACGCCTGCCATTGCCTCAAGCTCTCTATAGTTGACCTCGCAGTCCTCGACAAAATCAAGTCTGGCGAAATCGGCTGAACGACGCGAAAGAACGCACGTGGCAGGGTGCAGTCTGATATCGTCGATGTACAACATACCTGCACCGCCAAGCTTAGGATTGTCTCTGTCCCCGACACCAATATACATCTTCCTGACGCTCTGGATGTTTACGCCGGCATCACTGAAATCGTTCAGGTCTATATCCCACGGCTGCCAAGTGTCGGACAGCACTGCGTTGGGATCCGGATGGTTGACCACTTTACTCTTGCCGGCACTATCTTCTACAGCCACATACAACTGGTCAGCAACGTTACTGGTTATCCCAATGTCCTGTGACTGCCACTGCCCCGTAACCGTGCCGGTCATGGTAACGTCGGAAAACTCAGCAGTCGCCATTGCATCAACCACGTGGCTGGTCAGTGCCAAGCCTATGTACGGATTAGTGTTCATTCCGACAATCACAGGTTCGCCTACCTGCGTCCACGAGCCGGGACTACCATCAGGCGAATAGGAGACCGTATACGTGTCTCCACCGCCACGTTCCAATCTCAGCCACTGCGGTGCAGTGATTCCGTCCTGGAAGGTCCTGGTGGTGTCGCCACCGGTGGTCGTCCGCATCTGGAACCGAATGCCGTGAAGGGGCGTAATCAGCGCAGAGGCATACACCGAATTTGCATCAAGCGTCTCGCGAATCATCAGTCCAGCTTTCGTCCACTCGTTCGTGTTACTGACACTGAGTACATGCGCTTCAATGGTGCCCAGGCCCGACAGCCGCTTAAAGGCGTAGTGGAATCCGTCAGACATCGCCCAGATATCCCAGCCTTCTGCAGTCATCGTGTAGATACCGGTTACCGGATCGTAGCTGAAGCTGCCAACAGATGCCGGATAGCCTTGGAACCACAGCGTCAGTGCCTTTACACCTCTCCTGGTCCAATCCTGCGCCGGATCAAAGGCCCGCTCCGTCTCTGAATAAAGGGCTTTGCCGGTCGAACCGTCGTTGAGGTACTCGAATGGCATGGACTGGAAACTCCCGTCGTGAGTGATAGTCTGCTCAGCGTAAGGCTCCGCAAGGTAACCCATAGTCGAGCCGCTGCCGTTGCCTCCGTAGGGCGCGACGCCACATGCGGGATCACCGGAGTGACCCCATCCATCCGTCCATGTATAAAATATCCTGTTACAGAAATCGTTGTAGTCCTCAAAATCCTCAACGACAAAATACAAAGGTGTTGTAAAGCTCCAGACGTCACCTTCCCATGTGGTGGGGGTTTCGGCCATATTGACCTCGTTAATCTTCCAGTAGTAAGTCTGGCCTAAATCGAGGGATAATGGACCCGAGCTGGTCTCGGTCACGGTGCCGACAAGGGCAGTACTGTTTGCCACAGCCTGCCTCTTGGTGCTAAAGTACACGTCGTGCTCGGCCGCCTCCCTTCCGAGTCTCCAGCCAAGGACCACATCCAGAAGCACATCGGTTGCGCCATCCATCGGATTGGGTTCTCTTGCGAGGACGGGTATGTAGAAGAAGCGAACTTCGCTTAGACCACACTGGGTCAATCCGGGGATGCCGCCCCAGTTACTGTTAGCAGTGATCTTGACATATTTCGCTGCTGCACCTGCAAAGTCAACGGGGATATCGGCTGCATAACCGGCCGCACCGGGGGCCCGGGCAAACTCATGAGTCGTGCCCAACGCAGTCCAGTTGGCCCCATTGATCGAATACTCAATGGTAGCATCATTGACCCCGAAACCGATTGCAGGCTCAAGGGCCGTATTATGATTCCACACCAGCATCTGGTGCAGTTTATACACCTTGTCGAACTCGTACTGGATCCACGCCGCATTTGCATCCGCGGCATTACTGAGCCACATATCGGTCAGCTCGACCGAGTGCAGGTCATCGGCATCCAGCCCCGAGCCGTTGATGGTATTATCAGGTTCCTCATTGGCACTGTTCTCGCTGGATGCGGTGGCCGTTATCGTTTGGCCGGGAAGCCGATAAGCAATGGGCTCGGTCGTAAATTGCCAGATGTTACCTTCATCCCACCCTGAAGTGGGGACATTGGCCTCATCCACCCGCCAGTAGTAAGACGTGCTAAAATCTAAACTAAGGGTCCCGCTGGCAGGATAGTGATTAGAATTCAGGATGGTCCCGCCAATACCGTTGCTCACATCGTCAAGGTCCTTACTAAAATAGACTTTGTGCCCGTTCGTCGCCGGCGCATAAGCTCCCGGCGTCCAGCCAAGGACCATCTTGTAGGGCGCATCTGGATCCTGATCAGCAGGGCTCGGCTCGGAGGCCTGTTCTGGCTTGACACCTAAACCGAGAATATCGTTAATTATATTCTTCAATATCGTTTTATAGTCGTCGGTGATGAAGTCGTCCCAGTTGGCTTCCCGGTTAAAAGGTGCAGCTAAGTCAATATCGTAGCCCCAATGACCGAAGAAAACGCGACGCTCACCGGCGACATCTCCGTTCGCCAAGGTTGTGCCCGTGGGGATGTCGGCCACCATGGGCCTACCGTCGAAGCGCCCGATCAACGTGATCCCCGCGACAAAATCACAACTCGGCAAATATACGCCCTTCGGCGTCTGTCCGGCAGTCGGGGCGGTTGACCAGTCGAAGACCTGAATAGGACTGCTTAGACCGGTGAGAAATGGATGACCTTCCTGGCCGGCCTCAACGTCGATAGTGGCTGCCGTGTTACCCGCGTCGCCGGAACCGCAGGCAGCCCAATTCCATCGGCTGTCACGGGTCAGGTAACCGGTACACAAAATGAGCGGTTTTTCTACCCCGTTCCATTGCGCCGGTTCGTTGTAGCTACCACTGCTGGTACGCCGAGTTACAATAATCAGGTCGCAAGCCGTTATCGCGGCCTGGTCGGCAGCGTCGAAAGTGCCCTGCATCTGTTGATCCATTCCGCTGGTATCCACCGTGTGGCCGAGGCCCTCAAGGAACGACACCAACTCATCGTCCTCGTGGTCACCGCCGGCCACCCCCGGGACCTGACAGTCACTGACCACCAGGATGGTGTAGCCCTGCGCAGCCCCTACGCAGAAGGCCAATATCAAAGCTGAAAAAATCAATTCTCTGCACATAGTATTCCTCCTTCAAAAGGTCAAAATGACTGTGCTTTGGCCACTCACCAAAACACATGTTGTTTCTGACAGGCATCCCGACCTTTGCCTTCTGTTGTGCCTGTCTCCGACAACTTCCAAGAAAACAATGAATAGAAACTTGCGCACTCACTCCACTCTGTATTTGTGAAACGAGAGTTGGATAAGCCCTATCTATCTGCCTCCTTTCCGAAAAAGACCAATATGAGTTGTTATTGAGACATACAGACCCTACCGGTGAATCACAAAGCTTACGGTGCAGATGCCTACCTGGCACGCCACAACTGCCGCTCTGCAAATAACGTGCGAACTCAGCACGTTAGCAAACTGAAATCCACAGACCTTAACACATTCGTTTATACCAAATCCGTTGGTTCACTGCAAGAAAAATCTACGCGAAACCGCCGCTATAGCACCTATTTGCGGCCCTCTCAAGGGGTAATCGCTGGGAATTTGGCGGCTGGCATATATGGGGGTGTGGGTCGAACTGCGGCGGTGGGGCTGGTTCAATGGGCAATTCTTGGGAGTGTTGACAGAAAAATAGTGGAGGAACAAGAAAAAACGTTACATCGGGTATGCGTGGTGGCACTTTTTATTGGTTATGACAAAAGGGTGGTAATAGCTGTGTAAATGCAACTTTTTTTAAGGAGAAATGCCATGGAAAAATCAATTAGAAAATTGGGTGTAGTAATTCTGCTGGCAACCATCTGTGCCTGCAACGCCCTGGCCGCAGATGCCGGACCTGAGAGGATGGAGCGTCCGGTCTCAGAGCAACCGGTCTCAGTGCGTCCGGCCCTATCCAGGGATTTCCGCGTCGATGTACAAATTAACAGGAATACTTACCTCAACAGAGATATTCTCAGGTTGGCTGTCAGACTGCTCAATAACAGTCGGTATCCGGCTTTCATCGGTATATGTCCCATTGAGCGTATTCCTGTTGAGCCTGTCGGCGCTGATGGAGTGGAAGCTGAGATTGAAGATGTGGATCAAGGCTTTCTGGATGGTGTGGATGTGGACGTAGCGATAATGCCGCGTCGTCCAATCGTGATAGGCTACGCCACGTTGACTCGCCTGGGTCCGAGCCCTGTTCCTTGTCCCGTTCCCGGCGTAGAAGTAGAAGAGGAAGCTCCGGAAGTCAAGCCAACGCCCAGGAAGTTTCGCTTGCCGCTTTTCGGCTCCCCATGGGTCCCTGGGCACAGCACAAGAATTATTTCCACCGCTAACATTTTGATCAAATGTCCGCTGATCGAAGCCGAACTTGAGGTTGAACCAACTCCTGTTGAGGCTGTGCCTGATGATGTTAGCAACGCTGAACCGATCGACATTATCCCCGCTGTCGGTCGATACGTGGCTGTCAGACCCGGATACTACCTGTTGAACTGCTACATTGAGAGGATCTGCGGTACGAAGTTGTCGCAGGCTCAGAAGATTATTCGGATAAGGCGAAGAATACCCAAACCAGTACCCGAACCCGAACCTGTCCTTGAGCCTGTAGAATAGCAACTCTACCGATTGCTTTCGCAAGACAAGCCCCGCTTTCCCAGAAGGTGGGGCTTGTTTTTTATGGGGTCCCTATAACCATAGTCCACGCAAAAAGCCTGCTCAATCCAGAGCAAGAACACTTTGCAACTGTTCCATCAGACTGGTAGAATGTCGGAGTTGGTCTGTTCGCAATTATTGGTTCTGCTACTGTTAAGGAGAGCGAAATATGAGAAGGATTCGCTTATTTCCGATTATAATGCTGGCTGCAATTCTTAATTGTCAAAGAGCCACACTCACTTTCGGTGGCTCGGACAATCCCGCAACGATTGTGTGTTCGACAAATGCCTCTCAGGTTGAACGTTTGGCGGCAAAGGAGATCCGTCGCTACCTCTATCTGCGGACGGGCAAGTTACTGCCAATGGTTGAGGTTAATAACAAGCTGTCTGCTACCGGTCAGTTGATTCTGGTTGGGCAAAAAGATCAGAACGTTGTCAAAGAAATGCTGCGTAGGAATCGTGCGCTTACACGATCTGTGCGTTCTCTGTTACCCCAGCAGTATCGGATACAAAGGCTCACATATAGAAAGCAGCCGGCGGTTTTAATTGCCGGCGGCGATGAGTTTGGAACACTTTACGGTGCCTATCGATTCATTGAACATTTTGGCGTGCGGTTCTATCTGCATGGCGACACAATACCCGATCAAAAGATTGCTCTGGAGCTGCCGGACTTAGACGAAACGGGTAAACCTTTGTTTGAGTTGCGTGGAATCCATCCATTTCACGATTTTCCAGAGGGGCCGGACTGGTGGAATGTGGATGATTACAAGGCCGTCATTGCGCAGCTACCTAAACTGCGAATGAACTTCTTTGGGCTGCATTGCTATCCTGAAGGTGGAGTTGGCCCGGAGCCTACGGTGTGGATAGGAAAGCCCGAGGATGTTGGTCCTGATGGAAGAGTGAAGTTCAGCCATCAATCGAGACACTTCACCACACACGGCGGGACCTGGGGATACAAACGTACGGATACGGAAGATTTTCATTTCGGCACATCGCTACTGTTCGACCGCAATGATTACGGGGCCGAGTATATGAAAGGAATGACACCCTGGCCGGACACGCCTGAAGATCGCAGTGAGCTGTTCAATCGTTTCGGTGATGTCCTCAACCGAGTGTTCACTCTCGCACAAAAACTGGGAGTCAAGACATGTATTGGGACCGAAGTGCCTCTCACAATTCCCAGGCTGGTCAAGGATCACATGAAGCAGGATGGCAAAAATGCTGACGATGGCGTGGTGGTGCAGCAGCTTTATGAAGGTATGTTTGAGCGGATTAAGAGGACCTATCCGCTGGATTACTATTGGCTCTGGACGAATGAGGGATGGACTTGGGGCGGTGCTAAGGATGAGGACGTAGAGGCAGTGCAGAATGATATTTTAACGGCGTTAGCAGCGTCACAGAGGGTAAAAGCGCCGTTTACTCTGGCGACGTGCGGCTGGGTATTGGGACCCCCAAAAAACCGAGCTCAGTTTGACAATGTGCTACCCAAGGAGATGCCGTTTAGCTGCATCAACCGGCAAGTAGGCAAGGCGCCGGTTGAACCACAATTTGCGAAGGTCAAAGGCCGGCCTAAGTGGGCCATCCCATGGCTGGAGGACGATCCGGGAATGATCTCGCCACAGTTGTGGGCAGGCCGGATGAGAAAGGATGCTCTCGACGCCCTTAAGTATGGCTGTACGGGTTTGATGGGAATCCATTGGCGGACGCGAATTTTGGGGCCAAACGTTTCGGCCTTGGCAAAAGCCGCCTGGGATCAAAGCCTGCGGCGAAAACTTGATGAGAAACCTGCCAAACCGAAAAAGGTGGCCGGAGTGGTAGGTGGACAAGTCGCTCACTTTCCGAATAACGCGATCGCGAATACTGAGGATGATGTTTTGTATCAGAATGT
This sequence comes from Planctomycetota bacterium, assembly GCA_030641115.1. Classification (GTDB taxonomy): domain Bacteria; phylum Planctomycetota; class Phycisphaerae; order Sedimentisphaerales; family Anaerobacaceae; genus DAOWID01. The sequence continues at coordinate 9,573 of DAOWID010000142.1, forward strand.
TCGCTATGACGTTTCGGCCTACCGGTTGAAAATCCCTAACGGCAAGTACGCAGTCACCCTCCAGTTTTGTGAGCCACATTACGGCGAAGCGGGTAAGCGCGTTTTTGGTGTGAAATTGCAGGGCAAACGCGTTATTGAGCAGTTCGATATGTTTGCCAAAGTCGGTAAGAATAAGGCATTGGATTACCGTTTCGAGGACATCGAGGTTAAAGATGGTCTCTTGGAGATTGATTTTGTCAAGGTTGTGGAGTTTCCGTGTATTGCGGCGATTGCAGTTGAGAGTAAAACGGCTGGCGTAAATCAGGATGACGGCCAACCTTTTGCTATGAAGATCAACTGTGGCGGCAGCGCGTATCAGGATTATGTTGCTGATTTGAAAGCTGCTCCGTCAGAGCCGCGTTTTTTGCCGGCGGATGATTTTTATGCGGACTGGGCGTTGCATCAGTTTGGGCCGGACGCGGTCGAGTCCATCGCAGAAATCTTCACGAAGATCGATTGTCATCTGCACGAGCCTTCAACGTGGATTAATGGGCCGGGAGGAATTCGGACCAGCGATAGGCCTTGGTCAAAAGTGGCAAAATCGTATGACTTCGTGGACAGGTTGGCCGCTTTGCAGGGGCAGATTCAAGGAGCCGGTAATCGCGAAAGATTTGATTATTGGCTGAACAGTTTTCGCTTTACCAAGGCCATGGCTCAGGTTGGTTGCACGCTGGGCGAAATGGATAGGTTAATGAAGCAAATAGAAGATGAGAAGGAGGTTGCCGATAAGAAAGAATTAGCTCTGAGAAAGGCGATTCCGTTGCGGCAGCAGCTTGTGCAGCGGTGGGGCGAGATGGTGACATACCTACTTACAGTAGTCAGCAATCCCGGCGAAATGGGTACGGTGGCCAACATTGAGCAGCATTCAATGGGTACACTCCAATTGCTTAACAAGCATGACAAGGCGATAGAAAAAGCGCTCGGCAAACCACTGCCGGACGATACGCAGCCTTGGGAGCAATATCGCGGCCCGACACGCCTAATCGTTCCAACGGTTCGGACTAGTTTATTAGCCGGCGAAGATTTGAGACTCAACGTAATTATCCTGGCTCAGAATAAGCCTGAGAAGGCGTTCTTGTATTGGCGACCAATGGGCGCTGAAAAGTACAATAAGACCTCACTGCGGCACGTCGCTCGCGCAGTGTATTCAGCTACGATACCTGCCAGCCAAGTCAAAGAGAACGATCTGGAATACCACGTAAAGGTTACTGTTGATGGTGACCGGGATATTTACTTCCCCGCAACGGCGCCACAGATGGACCAAACGGTAGTCATTGTCCAGTGATAGGGCAAGGAGATATGGAGGTAGTATGAATTCGCGTGAAAGAGTACTAAAAGCGTTAGACTACGAGCCGACAGACCGTGTTCCTGTGGATTTGGGCGGTACGGTCACGAGCGGGGCCCAGGTTAGTGTGATCGCGAATCTGCGCCAGGCGCTTGGTCTGGATAAGCCGGGCGAGCCGGTGAAGGTTGTCGAGCCTTACCAAATGCTCGGGGAAGTTGCTGCTGACCTGTTGGAGGCACTCGGCATCGATGTTGTTCACCTGCCTGGGCCGAAGAACATGTTCGGGTTTGAGAACAAGGACTGGAAGCCGTGGAGAACATTTGACGGTACGAACGTTCTGGTGCCAGGCAAGTTCAACACTGAACCGGGACCGAATGGGGACATCTTCCAGTACCCGGAAGGTGATAAATCAGTGCCTGCTTCAGTCAAAATGCCCAAAGGCGGGTTCTATTTTGATTCGATTATCCGTCAGAAACCGATTGACGAAGCCAAGTTAAATCCGGCGGATAACCTTGAGGAGTTCACGCTAATCAGCAAAGAGGATTTGAAATACTATGAGCAGAAGGCGAACGAGCTTTACGAAGGTACGGATCTCGCAATTGCAATGGGGCTTCCAGGAATGGCCTTCGGTGATATTGCGCATGTTCCAGCACCAGGATTTAAGGACCCAAAAGGAATTCGTGATATCGAAGAATGGTATATAAGCACTGTTTCACGCCGAGAATACATCAAGGAAGTCTTTGCAGGTCAGACAGAAATTGCCATCAAGAATCTTCAGCGGATCTACCAGGCTGTCGGTGACAAAGTGCATGTCGTGTTTGTGGATGGAGCGGACCTGGCAGCGCAGGATAGTCTGTTTTGCAGCTTAGATGGCTACCGGGAACTATATTTGCCGTTCAGCAAGCAGATCAACGACTGGATTCACGCTAATACGAAATGGAAGACTATGAAGCACTGCTGTGGTGGCTGCGAGCCTTTGATTGAGGGATTCATAGAAGCGGGATTCGACATTCTTAATCCTATCCAGACCTCAGCCAGGGGAATGGACCCACAACTTCTGGTAGATAAATACGGTGGCAGGATAGTGTTCTGGGGGGGCGGTGTTGACACACAAAAGACACTACCGTTTGGCACACCCGATGAGGTCCGCCGGCAGGTCGCCGAGCGGGTGCGAATATTCAGCCAGAAGAACGGCTATGTCTTCAATCCTGTCCACAATATTCAGTGCAACACGCCCACCAAAAATCTGCTGGCGATGTTTGAAGCATTGGGCAGAAAGGTTTAGCTACGATGCAATGCGGGAATTATCTCGTAAAATCTGCGGCAATGGGTGTGAACAACCCGGTGCCATCACAGGATACCCAGTAGGGGTGAGGCAGGAGTTATGCAAGATTCGGGAAGCGGCACTTACGTATTCTTTGTTTGCGTTGTAGCTGCCTTGGGGGGGTTGCTGTTCGGCTATGATACGGCTGTGATCTCCGGTGCCATAGGTTTTCTGCAAGAGCACTTCGAGCTTGACCCGCAGTGGTGGACGGGCTGGGTAGCGGCCTGTACGCTTCTTGGATGTGCGGTTGGAGTTTCGGTTGCCGGGGTTCTAAGTGATTTGCTGGGTCGTAAGAAG
>DAOWID010000090.1 GCA_030641115.1 Planctomycetota bacterium
ACCAGAAGATCATCAGACGACGAAGTCAGTCCTGCCATGATCGAATCCATCCGGTTCGTACGTACGGCATTATTGTCGCGGCTGGATGGTCAGGGCAGCACCACTGTACTGGTTACCAGCGCCGATGTGGGGACCGGCAAGACGAACTTCACGATGATGTTGGGCAAGAGTCTTGCTCAGGCAGGTAAGAAGATCCTCATGATAGATGCGGACTTACAAAAGATGACTCTGACGAAGCGGTTCAAACTCTCCGATAAGCCTGGCTTTATGGAATCTTTGTGTTGCAGGTCTGTGGACAAGCGGCACATTTTCCCGACGGAAACATCCGGCCTGAGTATCATGCCTGCTGGAAAGCGAGCTGATGACGGTGGGGCGTTTGAGGAAATGGCTAACGGAGCTTTCCAAACCTGTATTGGCCAACTGCGCGAACAGTACAACATCATATTGCTGGACAGTCCCCCTATTCTGGCGGTGGCGGATGCAGCAATACTTTCAAGCCAGGTAGATGGTACCATTATGGTGGAGCGAGAACTTGTATCGCAGCGCGCGAATGTAATTGATGCTCTTGCGCGTCTGGATTCTGCTGGGGGGCACCTTATAGGGACAGTATTTGTAGGTTCAGGCGGCCGCGAAGGTTACGGATACAGTTATTATTATGGTAGAACCAGTGAGTCGTAATTGTCTCGTCGTTATCGGGGCTTATCCAGAAGTATGTGAGTACTGCGAAATGGAACTTAGGCTTCCTACCCGGGGAAACCGCCTTTTTCAATTTCCAGAGTAATCCCATAAGCCCTTGCCAAACAAGGCATTACTATTTAACGGCAAAAGCTCAAGAAAGCGAGTTCTCATCATTGACGTATGCCTGATTTCCGTTTTGCCCAAACTCACAGCTATTCACAGAATGAAGGCTTGTCAAAAAGCCGATTAGCAGTATAAAATAGCGAAGAATTTCAATTGGCACTCTCAGGGAAGAGGTGACCCATGTTTGCTGCGCAGAGATGTGCGCTGTCGTGGAGCTCTACTGCTTTTTTCAGGCAGCCGACGGGGACGGAGTGTATCCGCGGTTAAGTATAGACTGACCTTGCTTGGCCTGCTGCGAACAACAATCTCCGATAAAATTGGCCAAATTAAGAGATATGGCCTCCACGCTGACAGTACACTCGGCATAACACCATCGAACTTCTGAGTTGCGGCTCTTGGAGCGATCTGATAGTAGGCTATGCTAACAGGACCTTATTATGTGTCAACGGTAGGCAAAGACGAACTGGCTGTACGAGAATATATCCAAAGACAGGAAACAGAAGATAGACGGTTATATCAACTGAAACTGTTTAGACAGAGGAAAAATCTTACTGACCACTTTGAGCGGTTCAAATTTTCAAGCCTCTGACTTAGCCGGAGTTATTTGGCAATCGTGAGTCAAAGAAATCAATCTGATACACGAACTGTTTCTGAAGTTGTCCAGCAGCTACGCTCGATTGCCGTTCATTCACTGGCAAGGATGTACCGCCCCGAAGAGCGACTGTTTGCCTTTCGATTGCGGAGAAATGGCCAGGGTGAGGTCCTGGAGGGCGTGAGTCGGCGGTATACTGCGACGGTATTGATAGGCCTGGCTGGCGAGGACAAGCATATCGCAGCAGAGGTGCTGGGCAGTCACAGTCGGGAAGATCTCTATAAACGATTGCTTGATGACATTGAAGAATCACAGGAGTTGGGCGAAATAGCCTTGACGACCTGGGCGGCGAGAATGTTTCAACACCCACGTGCCCGCAGGGCTGTAGACACGCTGAAACGAATGAACCCGGCAAGTGGGGAATATTCGACTATTGAATTGTCCTGGGCTTTGACGGCTCTGGTCATCGGTGGAAGCGAGGCCACCGACATGGCCCTTGCCGAAAGAATTGCTGATACCCTGATGGGCTCTTTCAGACAAGAATCAGGCCTTTTTCCACATGCACCTACAAAGACAGGCCTGTTGGCATTTCGAGGTCATGTATGCTGTTTTGCGGACCTCGTATACCCCATTCAGGCGCTGTCCTATTACCATCAGGCTACCGGAGACGCCAGGGCCGCCGAGGTGGCTATTAGTTGTGCCGAGCGGATATGTCAACTGCAGGGGCCGGAAGGTCAGTGGTGGTGGTACTTCGATGTGCGGAACGGTCGGGTCGTCGAGCGCTACCCGGTGTATTCGGTACATCAGGATTCGATGGCGCCCATGGCCCTGTTTGCTCTGGCCGAGACCTGTGGTCTGGATCATTCTGAATCAATCGAGAAAGGTCTCCGCTGGCTGTTCAATCCGGCAGAGATAACCGGATCTCTTGTTGATACGGAGCGGAATGTTATCTGGCGCAGGGTCGGCCGGCATGAACCTTGGCGGCTGGTCCGTGGCCTGCAGGCAATCGCCAGCGGCCTGCACCCAGCTATCCGGCTACCGGCAGTTGATCTAGTATTTCCGCCCAACTCAGTCGATTACGAAAGCCGCCCCTATCACATGGGCTGGATCCTCCACGCGTGGCCCGCTGACTGCACCTCAGAACCCTTAAGACACTGTTCCAGGGTCCACAAAAAGCCCCACTTCCAAGGCTAACATTTTAAGCATGAGTATCCGTATATCGGCCTTGTACATCTCTGTAGTATTCCTTTCCATCTACGCCTGGAAGGACTGGTTTAAGAGTCTCTGCGGCCTGATCCTGTTGATGGCTGTCATCGAGCACGAGGACATGCCAAAGACCATGTTCGGCATCCAGGGATTCAACATGTGGAACGTTTTGTTCGTCGGGATTTTCCTGGCCTGGCTGGCCAGCCGTCGCCGCGAAGGGCTTCGGTGGGACATGCCCCGGCATGTCAATGTATTGCTGCTGATGTACCTGGGGGTGGTCCTGGTTGGTTTTTTACGGGCCGTCTTCGACCGCAGTTACATCGAGGACTATCCCTTTAAGAGCCTGGTCAGTGAGGAATTGATCAATACTGTCAAATGGGTCCTGCCCGGGGTTCTGCTCTTTGACGGTTGTCGAACCCGCCGCCGGCTGGTAATGGTTCTTGTTTGCCTGCTTGTAATGTATTTCCTGATTGCGACACAGGTTGTCAGGCGTTTACCGTTCGAGTCGGCTCTTGGTGGTGGTGTTAGCCATCGCGCACGCACAAAAACCTGCACTAGTATCGGTTACAGTGCCTGCGACATGTCCACATTTCTTGCCGGGGCGTCCTGGGGGATACTGGCGGTGTTGCCGCTGGTCCGCCAGAAGAAATACAGGGTGTTGATTTTGGCGGCGGCCGGCATGGTTGCCTTTGGCCAGGTGCTGACCGGCGGAAGGGCAGGATATCTGGCCTGGGGCGCAACGGGTTTGATTCTGTGCCTCTTGAAGTGGCGAAAGTACCTTATCCTTGCACCCGTGGTTGTGATCCTGCTGCCGATAGTTTTTCCCGGCGCTGCTGCCCGAATGCTTACAGGATTCGGCCAGACTGACGTGGCTGGCCAGAGTATGACAGATGATTATTTGGTTACTTCGGGCAGAACACTGGTCTGGCCGCATATTGTCGATAAGATCGGAGAATCGCCCGTGGTTGGCTATGGTCGACTGGCTATGGAGCGTGCCGGCTTAGAGGAATACCTTAGGCAAAAATACGGAGAGGGAGAGGCCTTTGGACAAACGCATAACATGTATCTCGAAACGCTGCTCGATAACGGGATAATAGGCTCGATTCCGATTTTGTTGTTTTGGGGGATGATGGTTATATATTCCGGAAAATTATTCAGAAGTGACAATCGCCTGTGTTCGGCGGTTGGCGGATTGACCCTGTCCTTGATGCTGGCCCAGTTATTCGCGGGCATTGGCTCACAGCACTTCTACCCGGAGGAAAGTACGCTGGGGGCATGGGCCGCCATGTTCCTCGCGGTCCGGGTCTATGTCGAACAAGCCCGGGTGCGAGAAGGCACGATAGTTGCCGAAGGTACCTGGAACTCTCAGGCGTTACATCAGCAGGCGGCGATACCTGCCGTTAGGGCATAGGAAATTACCGCACGATGACACAACTTGCATATATTCTGGCAGCCAGCCATTCCGGCTCAACACTCCTAACGATGTTTTTGAATTCACATCCTGAGGTGGCGACTATTGGCGAACTTTCTCCAGGTCATATAGAAGACCTTTCTTGGTATCTATGTTCGTGCGGTTCTAGTATTCGGGAATGCCACTTTTGGCGATGGGTGGCTTCTGCGATGAGGACAAGGGGTATTAACTTTCATCTTGAAGAGTTTGGGACGGGATTTTGGATGCCGGATTCGCGCATCGCCGCCGGGTTGCTGGGTACCCTTCATCGCGGGCCGGCTTTGGAATTACTGCGAGATATAGGGCTTCGGCTGTTTTCGCCGTGGCCGAGCAGAATTGCGGAAATCATACGTACCAATGAGATTCTTGTTGAAGTGATTCTAGAATACTATCATGCTCGGTTATTTGTTGACAAAGGGAATCGTGCCCTGCGTCTGAAATACCTCCTCCATATCCCTTCTTTCGATTTGAAAGTTATCCGCCTGATCCGTGACGGACGCGGCGTGGCCTTGACGTATATGGATCCGGCCGGGTTTGCCGACGCCAAAGACCCGGCCCTGCGTGGCGGCGGCAGCGGTGGGCAGCGCGAAAACAAGCGGCTTTCGATGGCCCAGGCAGCGCACCAATGGCGGCGCTGCAACGAAGAGGCGGAAAACATCCTGCGTGGTTTGGATGCATCGCAATGGATTGAGGTTCGTTACGAAGAATTATGTAAAGATACGGAGAATACGCTGGGCCGGTTGTTTGAGTTTCTCGGCATCGATCCTGACAAACGAGCCCGGGAATTTCGCACGGTCGAGCATCACGTTGTCGGCAACGGCATGCGATTGGATCCAACGTCCCAGATTTCTCTGGACGAGCGTTGGAGGTCGGTCCTAACCGAGGAGGAACTATGTGTTTTCGACCGTGAGGCTGGCAAAATGAACCGGCGGTATGGATATAGTGACAACGGAATCTAGCGTACAATCTGAGCTTGCAGAGGGCGAATACGGCGACTTGGTTGTATATGGTGCGAATACACGACAAGGTCGCGGAGGATCAAGGCTGAAACGTGCTTTCCTGCATCCGTCACTTGTGATGAATGCGGCAAGTAACTGGGCTGCCCTAGCGGTCAATATGGTAATAGGCTTATTGCTTACGCCCTTCATCATTAGCCATATTGGCAAGAGCGATTATGGGATCTGGACACTAGTGGCTTCCATCGTGGGCTACTATGGCATCCTGGGGCTGGGTGTGGGCGGTGCCATTACGCCCTACACGGCACGATACATTGGGCAAAAGGACTGGCAGTCGCTCAGCAAGTTCGTGAACACTGCCCTTACGTATTTCACAAGTATTGGGCTGATTACTCTGGTTGCCTCGTTTGCATTAGCAGTACCGTTGGCGTCTTTCTTCAACATATCTCCAGATCGGTTCGGGTCATTTCAACACACGATGTGGTTGGTGGGATTGGCCGCGGCAGTTGGCTTCCCAGGCAGTGTATTCGTGTCTGTTATCCGGGGGCAGGAGAATTACGTTGCGGGTAACTGCGTGGTTATTGCAGCGGCACTGTTGCGCGCCGGGCTGACCGTGTGGCTGCTTTTCAAGGGTTTTGGTCTGCTCGGTGCAGCTTTGGCCGTGGGGGTGTCCGATACGTTTTCTTTGGGCGCCAGCGCGATTCTGTGCCGAACACTGGCCAAACATGTCAAAGTAAGACTTTTCTCGGGCAGTTGGCAGATGCTGCGTATTCTCCTGCTATATGGGGGCACAGTGGTTGTTATCGTTGTCAGTGACATGCTGCGTTTTCAGATTGATTCTGTCGTGATCGGCAAGTTTCTCGGGATGGAGACCGTCGCAGTATATGCCATCGCCGCCGTTCTGATGCGGTACTCATGCCGAGGAACCCAAAGTGCTTTTAAGGTCTTGAAACCCAGGTTCGCGTTCCTGTACAGTTCCGGGCAGAAGGAAAAACTGCAACAAATACTGCTTCGCTCCATAACGGTGGCCAGCACCTTCGCATTTGGAGGAGCGGCCATATTGATCGTTTTTGGGCGCCATCTGATCCATCTGTGGGTAGGTACGAAGTTCACGAATGCCGCTCCCGTGCTCTACATCCTTGTCGGGGCTTTGGCATTCGAGATGGCCCAGAATCCCGGAATAAATGCCTTGTACGGGTTGGACCGAATCCGCCCTTTGGCGGGTCTGTGGATGGTCGAAGCGCTACTCAACGTTTTACTCAGTTTTCTGTTGGTTGGCCCATTCGGTATCATTGGGGTTGCATTGGGAACGGCGATCCCTTGTGTCATGTTAAAACTGCTCGTACTTCCATACTTAGTAACACGAGCAGCATCGCTACCAATCACCAAGTACTACGGACGAATCTTGCCGCCTGCATTGATTGCCGGCGCCGTCGTTTTGTTGGCTGCACTGTTCGGTGGGCTTTGAAGCAAGTGTTGCTTGGCGGTGCGATAAGAGTGTCATGCCACGACATTGTCGGCTTGGACGGGTATAAGTAAAGGCAGCACGATACAGTCTTTTTTAAGGCGCCAAATCGAAACAACAAATGAATAGAGTCTTGGCATATTAACTGTACTGTCTAATGTTTATCAGATTACGTAAGGCATTGTTATTAAATCAGTTAAAGCAAATTTAACTTAAATTTGTTCGGCCTATAAACAGAAGCAGATATCGGTAATTTGGTCCGAAACGCTATATAGCGGGCATCTGGCAAATTTGCTCCGATTTTATCGCAAGATAGCATATAGCATCGCTTTCTTGTAAGTGTTGCTTATTAAAGAGCTTATGCACGTTCTTCAAGTGAGACGGTACAGTTAAAACTATCGGTTAACTAATACTACGGACTTGATAAGTGTTCACATATTCAGAAAGGGGATCGATTATGCCAGGTTTAGTGGGGTTCATAAGCAAAAACTCTAAAGAAAACAGAAGTCTAATGGATTCGATGGTAATGCCTCTAATGGAATACGATTGGTATAAAACTGACGAATTTAGCAACGACTATCTTTCAGTTATGCATGTTTATACAAATATACTGCCGGAACAAGACTTTATTTTTGAAGGCGACATTTGTCTGTGTATGCATGGAGAAATACACAATAAAGATTTAGGAAATCAAAAGCAGGCTGATTATATAATCGACTTATATAAAGAATATGGGAAAACATTCCCTAAGTACTTGAACGGATCATTTGCTATTTTCTTATTCGACGCAAAGAAGAGCAACACTTATTTGGTAACCGATAGAGTAGCATCTAAGCCGGTCTTCTACTATTTTGAGAATGGCCGGCTTGTCTTTGCCCCAGAGTTAAAGTGCATACTACGTGACGAAAGGGCTAAGTTTTCTGTAAGCAAACAGTGTCTTGCTGATGTCTTGAGCAGTTGTTATGTGCCTTCAAATAGAACGTTAGTACAGGAAGTACTGTGTTTAGGACCTGCATCAATTTTGGAATTCGGGAAGGGTGGATTATCTGTTGAGAAATACTGGACGTATGCAATTGATGAAGATGCTGAAGACTTGGGGTTTGATTACTATAAAGAAAAGCTCTCGCAGTTACTGCAAACCGCTGTCGACATAAGGCTTCGATCAAACCATAGATACGGTCTTTCCCTATCGGGGGGATATGATTCTAAGACGCTATTGGGATGTTGTAAGCCCCACGTTCATAAAGTTAAGGCGTTTTCCTACGGAAGTTACAAGAATCCGAAGACAGATGCGGGGACGGCAGAGAGATTGGCGAAGATTGTTGGTATGGAGCACTTTTTCTATCCTTACTCCTACAAGGATCACTTCGATAATCAATTAGCTTTTATTCACAAGTTGGACGGCATGGACCGTTGTCTGGGGCTAGCTGATATAGTACCTACTTGGAAAAAAGTTAGAGAAGATCATGGGATTCAAATATTGTTCTGTGGAGATAACCTTTTTGGTGACCTGTACAAGTACTACGATTTTGACATAGACGAGGAGCACATGTTCAAATCCGTGGAATATTATTTGCTGCAACGCATCCCACAATTTAGGCCGATCCTAAAACCAAGTGTGTTTGAATCTCTGGTTAACTTATCCGGGAGAAACATGAACGAACTTTCGGAGAAATGTAAATTGCAAGATATACGCACTAGAAGAGAATACTTCCACTTAGAAGCACTTACCTTCAGATATTATAGCCCATGGAGGTATGCTATTTCTTCGGAAATGGAAATTCGGACTCCTTGGTATGATAGTGAAATTCTGGATTTTCTCAGAACGATTCCATTTGAATACAGACATGACAAGAGTCTTTTCAAAAAGGTGGGTTCTCTAATGTTCCCCGAATTATTTCAGGTTGAAAAAGCTTGGAAGCGTGCTCAGGTGGGTCCTGTTAAGAGACTGCGGTCAATAAGGAAACATAGAAAGGAAATTTTGAATTTACTGCTTGCTGGAGATTGTCCGATTGACCAGATGTTTGATAAGGACAGAATCAAGGGTCTTCTGAGCAACAGAAAATTGAATTTCTTAATGTTTAAGATCATTCTAAGACGTATCGTCGAATATCTAAAAAGCCTTATAGTTGGGAAACTTCCAGAGAATATAAAACAAAAAATGAAAAGGACGAGAAAGATATTGGGAGAAAAAACGTCAAGTGCAAAGATTTCCAATAGTAGTTTGTATCAAGACTTGGATTTGGAGCAACTTATCATCCGGCTTTTAAAACTGAGGGTAACTTTTAAGAAAGGAAAGTGCAATGATTGTTAACATAGTTCTGGTTGGTGCTACCTTGGCGGACAATTTGGGAGGGCCATCGCTGGTGGCAAGCACACTCAAGGCCTTTTCCCGGTATTTGCCGAACACTACATACACGTTGATTTCCGGCTCAAAGGATGAGAAGGCCGAAGAGAAACTTGCCCAGGATCACAGTTTGCGTTTTGTTCCTGCGAGATACTTTGGGAATAAGGCGGTTCTTTCGGCATTGTCGTGGAGGTTATGTGGCCGGCTTGTGGGGTCGCGTGGGATGAAGGCAGCGATGCATGCACTCACTACTGCAGATGCGATTATCGACACAACGGGGATTTCATTTGCGGACACACTAGGGACGAACTCTTTTTGGCGCTGCTTCGAAAAGGGTCGATTCTTCCTCCTGGGAAGAATACTGGGAAAGCCTGTTATAAAGTACACCGCGGCTCTGGGCCCAATCCGAACAAGGTGGAATCGTATGTTTGCGAGGCTCTACTTGGGCCAATGTTGCAATCTCATTCTGGCTAGAGATGAGGAAAGCCTTCAGGAGATCAGAAGAGTTGGTGTAAGGACCGACACCCTTGTATGTCCGGACACAGGCTTTCTTTTTGACGCAGCCGTGAGCCCAGTCTCGAAACGCATATATTCCATTGCTCAGACCCGACCAGTGATAGGCATATCTGTTAGCTTCCAAGCTCAACGGCGAGCGGATTCCCCGAAGTCCTATATCAAAGCCACCGCCGAACTGATACGTCATGTTTCCCAGCGATATTCAGCCTATGTAGTTATCATCCCGAACCAAATAGCTGGAGAGACGCACGATGACACAATAGTGGCAAATGAGGTCTATGCGGAGGTGCCGGGGCATCATTGTGAAGTGTTAGACATGCAAGAATTACGGGCGGAGGAGATCAAGGGCGTTATTCAACAATGTGACGCCATTGTGGCAGCACGCTATCATACTCTTATTGCAGCATTATCTTTGGGTGTACCTGTTCTGGCCGTCAGTTGGCATCACAAGTATATACAAGCGCTAAGGCTGTTCGGTCAGGAGGAATACTTATGCGACATCGAGGAGTGTCGGGGTGACAAGTTAATTCGGATGTTTGATCGTCTCTGGAGAAATAAGGAAGAGGTTAGGACGGCAATTCGTTTGGGCTTGCCAGCGGTCCAGGAACGCATCGACGCTGGCGCCAGGTGTGTTTGCGCACTCCTTCAGGCAAGGGACCAGACTTACCAGAGGGAATCTGCGTCAAAGGCGCTGGATGAATGTTCTGAACCGACATGTTAAGGATCACGTGAAGTTGGCTAAATCGGATATCGGGCGAGCTGACCTGCTCACCCTTCAAGGCATGCGAACGCTTCTTGTGGGAAAAAGCCCGGCTGAGCAACTTCAAATGCGAGACCTTCTATAAACAAGTATGGATTCTGTAAGAACTCCCACATGTGAAGAAAATAGTGAAACAGACCGTTAGGAAATTTGCCTTAATTGGTGCAGGTGGCTATATTGCACCTCGCCATATGCAAGCCATTAAAGACACAGATAATGTTATGGTCGCTTGCTTGGACAAGAATGATTCTGTTGGAATCATCGACACATTCTTTCCCAATGCTGATTTCTTTACAGAATTCGAGCGTTTTGACAGGCATATTGAAAAGCTACGAAGAGAAAATGGCCAGAATATAGATTACGTTTCGATATGCTCTCCAAACTATCTGCATGATGCTCATATCCGTTTTGCCCTAAGAATTGGTGCCGATGCGATTTGTGAAAAGCCGTTAGTTTTAAATCCTTGGAATGTTGACGGTCTTGAGGAGATTGTTGAGGAAACAGGTAAGAATGTCTTTGCGATTCTGCAACTTAGACTCCATCCAACTATAGCAAGACTTAAGATGAAATTAAATGAATGTCCTAAAAACAAAAAGTATGATATTGATTTAGCCTATATAACTCCGCGTGGCCACTGGTATATGGTTTCATGGAAAGGTGATGTGATTAAATCTGGTGGGGTTGCCACGAATATCGGAATCCACTTCTTCGATATGCTGCAATGGATATTTGGCGAGGTTAAATACAATATTGTTCATATTAGTGAGCCTAAAAAAGCAGCTGGATTGCTGGAACTGGAAAAGGCACGTGTGCGATGGTTTTTATCATTGGATAGAGATGACTTACCGATAGAACCGAAAGAAATCAATCCAAAAGCCTATCGGTCTATTACTATAGATGGTAAAGAAATTGAGTTTTCAGGCGGTTTTGAGGATCTACATACAAGAAGCTACCAGAATATACTTGATGGGAAAGGCTTTAATATGCAAGATGCTAAACCCGCTATTGACATTGTCTCAACAATCAGGCAAGCAAAACCAATTGGCTCGAAGGGGGATTATCACCCACTTCTGAAACAAAGTAAGAGATAAAATCCCGAAAAATGTCTAAACAAGAAAAAAATGAAGCCGGAAATAAAGGCTATTTTGCACATGAATCAGCCTATGTTGATCAACCATGCGATATTGGCGAAGGAACCAAGATATGGCATTTCTGTCATATTATGAAGAATTCAAGAATAGGAAGATATTGTATACTTGGCCAGAATGTTAATGTCGCCAGTGGTGTGGTTATCGGTAATAATGTTAAGATTCAAAATAACGTTTCGATCTATACAGGGGCTATTATCGAAGATGACGTATTTCTTGGACCGTCTTGTGTTTTGACAAACGTAACCAATCCTCGATCTCAAATTGTTCGACACGGTCTATTTGAAAAGACGGTTATAAAACGTGGGGCGACTATCGGAGCTAACGCCACGATTGTGTGTGGTATCGAATTAGGACGATACTGCTTTATCGCTGCTGGAGCTGTTGTAGCAAAAAATGTACCTGATTATGCTTTGATGCAGGGTGTTCCTGCAAAACAGGTTGGTTGGATGAGTCGGCACGGTCATCGTTTGAAAAAACAAGGTTCAAGTGGAACTTTAGTTTGCCCTGAAAGCGGTTTTCAGTACAGAGAGATGAGTCCTGGTGTCCTTAAGTGCATTGATTGGGATGAGGAAGTACCACTCACTAAGGTTATGTCTGGAGGTAAAGTTTTGTACGATGATCTGAAAACGAAGGAGTTTCATGTATTCGAGTAGGTAGACACCCTTTATGCAAGTACCTCTGTTAGACCTAAAAACGCAATATACATCCATAAGAGACGAGGTTTTGGCAGCTGTTTCCGAGGTTCTTGAATCGCAGCGATGCATCGGGGGGCCAAAGGTTGCTGAACTGGAAGAAAAAATTGCTGCGTTAAGCGACTGTAAATTCGCAGTCGGTACTTCCAGTGGAACAGATGCGATTCTGAACAGCCTGATGAGTTTGGATATTGGCAAGGATGACGAAGTCATTACTACACCATTTACGTTTTTTGCGACTGTCGGCTCCATCGTCCGAACGGGCGCAAAGCCGGTTTTTGTAGATATCGACCCAAATACATATAACATCAATCCTGACCTTATAGAGCAAGCAGTCACTAAAAGAACCGAGGCGATTATGCCAGTTCATTTATTTGGACAGATGGCTGACATGGATCCAATTATGGAAGTAGCCAACAGATACAATCTCGCAGTCATTGAAGACGCAGCACAATCAATTACGAGTACGTACAGAGGCAGAAAAACAGGTAGTATTGGGACGGTTGGTTGTTTGAGCTTCTTCCCCAGCAAAAACCTCGGAGCTGCAGGCGATGGCGGCATGATAGTTACCAACGATGAAGGTTTATATAACCGACTTAGAATAATGGGGAACCACGGTGCCAATCCCAAATATTATCATAGGTATGTTGGTGGCAACTTCCGTCTCGACCCGATCCAGGCAACAGTTCTTCTGGTTAAACTCCCGCATCTGGACAACTGGTCCGAAGCTCGTCGGCGCAACGCTGCTTTTTATGATGAGAAATTCGCGGGTACGATGGTCAAAACACCATATATCAACCCGGATTGTGTAAGCATATATAATCAATATGTAATCAGGGTTCCTAAAAGGGATGCGTTGGTCGCTCATCTGAAAGAAAAAGGTATTGGCTCTGCGATATATTATCCTTGCCCAATGCACTTGCAGGAATGCTTTAAGCGTCTGGGCTACAAGCAGAGCGATTTTCCTGAAGCAGAAAAGGCAGCGAGAGAAGTTTTAGCTATTCCGATTTATCCGGAACTTACGCATGAGATGAAGGATTGCGTCGCGGAATCCATTAAAGAATGTCTTGTTTGATTGATCGCTGTAAGTACCCAGTTTTTTGCCTGGCCCAACATACCGACTGTTGAATCCGAGGCAAATAAACGCTTATGAGTCGTTGATGATTTCATGTTGGGCAAGAGCCTTTAGCGCTTATTGTGTTGACAATTCGGCGTATCGGAATCTGACTGAAACAGGGTGAATCGCAACAGCTGAATTCCCGGTTTGACCAATGGAGTCAACAGCAAATATTGAATGGCTTCTATGTTTGTGCGTGTGGGAAGGCCAAGAGCAATGAATGCTTATGGTACAATCCAGCACCATGTATCAGGAGAAAGTGAAATGCAGATCTCGGTCATCATTCCAACATATAATGCAGCTGCTACCATCACCAGGGCGGTAGACAGTGTGCTCGCACAAAGCCAGCCAGTTGATGAAATTCTCATCATTGATGACGGGTCTACCGACAATACAGCCGAGATTGTCCGCAACTACGGTGAAAAGATCCGCTATTTCTATCAGCAGAACACGGGAGTCGCCGGTGCGATGAACTATGGGATAGAGCAGGCGAAGGGAGAATGGATTGCAGTTCTCGCTGCAGACGATGAATGGCTACCTCATTGGGTAAGTACCCAAGAGAATATTTTGAAGAATTATTCGCACGTTATGTGGTCATGTTGTAATTCTGATTACGCTAGGAATGGAATTTTCTTCAAGAGACAATCGTATGAAATTGCGAATTTCCTTGGGGCGGTACGTTATTTCGACGTGGTTTTACGTGGGTTGTCAGTGGGGGCTTGTGGCTTTTTGATTCACCGAAGTGTTTTTGACAAGGTTGGTATGTTCAAGCCAGAAATGCGAAGCGGTCAAGATACAGACTTATGGTCAAGAATTGCTATGAGATACCCAAATATTGGCTATAGTTCGGATATTTGCTGGCGATACTACCAAGATAATGTAAATAGTATTTCGAAGACGGAACGACCACGAGATCTGCAAGTAAAGAGCATTTGCGAAAATATAATTCTCGCACGATCCCTCGGGCAGGATGTTATCAAGGCGTATTATCCCTATGCTCGAAAGCTCGCTATGAGCTATATACTCCGCGCCGCAGCTAAAAAAGTTCAGGTACGATGCGAGATGCTTGATGAGGCTAAGATGTTTTTTCCGCTTACGTTTTGTGAGCGGGCGCAGGAAGCGATGTTAAAGGTGTTACCTGCACTCATTGCAGGAAAGGTTGTTGGTCGGCTTGGGCTTGCAGACTGATAGACTTCGAATTACCAACGGATAGAAATGTCCAACTTCTATGGGTGAACTAATCACTTTATGGGGTTGGGGCGATCTTTGATGATATGCAGGAAAGGGTATTTCATAATATTAAATGAAAAAGTTACTTTTTGGACACGATAAGCCACGCACTCTCTTTGTTGCTCATTTCGCTTGCGGTGCGATTGTTGGTGAGGGGGAGATGCTGAGTGAGTTATCATGCGATATTGTCTTAGACAATTAATCATTGTAGTGATGCGGTGGTTAGGTGTCATCAGACTTTGTCAATTTATCCGTCGCAAGCAGGTTGTGATTTTGACGATACACGGTGTGATGGACGATCAGAATAATCCAGTCTGGAAGCCGTTACGGCCACAATTGTCACGAAGCAAACTGGAGGAGTATCTGAGGGTATTGTCAAGGCGTTATCGTTTCGTGTCACTATCGGATGCCGTGGAGATGCTTCAGGGCCCCAAGCCTATGCAGCCTTACAGTATGGTATTGACCTTTGACGATGGCTATAGAAATAATTTTACCCACGCATTGCCGATTCTTCGTCGTTACAACGCCCCGGCTACTTTTTTCGTTCCCACTGGTTTTCTGGAGAATGCCAGGCCATTCTGGTTTGATCGTCTGGATTATGCCTTGCAACAAGCTCAAGTAAACGGCCGGGAAGTGAAAGTTGGCTCCTTTACCATGTGCCTGGATAGCAGCAACAGGGAAACATTGCGTGAATCCTATAAACGGCTGCGCCGCACGGCCAAGAAGCAGCAGATGTCAGATTTGGAATTCCTGCGGGAGATGGAGCAATTGGCCTCCCAATTGGAGGAAGAATCGGGACGGGCGCTGTCAGACATTCAGGAAAAAGATGACTGGTCGGCGGTTATAACATGGGAACAGATTCGGACGATTGGAAATGGCGATGTAAGCATTGGAAGCCATACCGTCGATCACATTCGTCTTAGCCTGGTCGAACCAGAAATAGCTCACGAGCAACTTGCTAGATCAAAACGGGACATTGAGATCCACACAGGTAAACCGTGCCTGAGTCTATGTTTTCCGAACGGCAGCTTTACCGATGAAACGATCACTCTTGCCAGAGAATGTGGTTATCTTTGCGGGCTCACGACGAAAGAGGGGCTGAATTGCGTAGGAGATGATATTATGAAATTGCGAAGAGTAAATTTGCCAACATATGGAAGTGTCTCTGAACTACTCGCAAGGTTATGTGGCTTATCACAAGTCTTGTCCTGTATAAAAGCCTGTCTGATGAGATCGAAGCTAGGACAGACCACAGGCACATGACAAGCGGAGAGGCTTAAAGGAAAAACCATAATGATGAGGAATATTATTGGATTAAGGCCGAGTATGACTAATAATACGGGTAGTTCACCCACGTTGATTGGAACAGTTGTTACTTCTCGGGATGAACTCGAGAATTATGCCCATGAGTGGAACGAACTCTTGTCATCATCCAAAGCTAATACCATCTTCCTGACATGGGAATGGATTTCAGCGTGGCTTGAAGTTGTCTATCCGGATGCACAGTTGTTTGTCGTGGCTGTACGAGATGGCAATGGTCGATTGATTGCAATCGCCCCATTTTACCGCAGCGAACTTCACCTATTGGATCTGGTTAAGTACAGATGCTTGCGAGTAATTGGTGACTGCCAGTGTGGAGGAGAATATTCCGACATAATCATCCGTCGCGGCTTTGAGGATAAGGCAATGACGTTTGTGATGCGGGAGTTGCTAAAGCATAATGATATATGGGACTGTATATTCATTTGCAATATGGCGGGCTGGACGGGCGCCTATGAACGCTTTAGTTCAGCTTGCAAAAAACTCGGGCTCTATATGCATGAACGCAGCCGCAAGTTCTCGAGTGCCAAACTCCCGGATACGCACGAGGCCTACCTTAAGCTTCTTTCGAAGAATCGCAGAGGGTATATCAAACGCGCGACCCGGCGGCTTCGCGCATCACATTCAGTGGAACTGATTCGCTGTGACAGCCAAGACAAGTTACCTGAGCACTTGGCAAATCTGTTCGAAGTTCACCGCAGACATTGGGAGAGCATTGGTCAACTTGGAAGTTTCGTCCGTCGTCCTTTGATGAGACAATTCTACGAATTTTTTGCCCCAAAATCCTTGCATCAGGGATGGCTTCGCCTATATGTATTGAAAGTGGATGGCGTCCCGCAAGCCGCCCAATACGGATACGTATATGATGGTATATTCCACGCGTTACAGGAAGGCTATGTCCCCGAGAGTTTCGACGGCATCGGGAATGTCCTGCGGAACTTAGCATTTGAGAAATGTATAGAGGAAGGATTAAGGGAGTATGATTTTCTTGGCGGTTTCACAGACCATAAGTGTCTCTGGCGTGCAGAGCCAAGAGAAGGTTATGATTTGTTTGTCGGGAGGAAGTCGCTGAAGAATCAATTGCTGTTTTGGAAGAATATCTGGCCTACAGGACGTTTTATCAAGGAAGGTCGGCCTGCCAATGAAGGACGCTCTCAAGACTAAGTGTGAGACAAACAGGATATCGACTGTATGCGAGGTGACAAGGGCGCTCTCGATCATCAGAAAGGTCAAGTCCTTTCTGATATTTTCCATAAAACATCGATTTGCTGTATTACCACTCAAAACGACCCGGAAATTAGTGGTCAGATGCCCATATCCGGTCGCGGCTCTCTCGCTTTAAATACTTCAGTATTTCTGGAGTAATGGTTATGTCAAATAAGGACACCTATGAGGAAGAGGATGTGGTCCGTTCTTATTCCGAGCGCAAAGAGTTGCAAAAGCCTGAGGTAACCATATTACGCGATCTAAGGGACAAGCTGAAGAATATGAAGATGCTCGATATTGGTGTAGGGGGCGGTCGTACAACATATCATTTCGCAAAAGTAAGTAAGGGAATATGTGGGAATAGATTATTCTGTCAACATGATAAAGTCATGTGAAAAACGGGTTTCATCCTTTCCGAAGAACGTGTCATTCAAGGTATGTGATGTAATATCTATGGGAATGTTCGAAAATAATTCTTTTGACTTCATATTGTTTGGTCGTGCCACATGATGTTGGCAGATAATAACAGAAGGATTGGACCCTTTGGTGCCTTTTTGCCGATCTGTTATGTGTCCGATAACAGTTCAGAGCAAGGAGGCCGAAGATGTGCAAAGCACGACCGCGGTCATACGAGCCACCGCAGAACAGCCAACTGCCGCTGGGGTTTTTCGCCTGCCCAAATCCAGACTGCGAGGCGTTCAACCGATTCGGCGGCGACAATCTGTCCGTCGCAGAACACATGGGCAAGAACAAGGCCATTCGACGTTTGTACTGCAGGATCTGCAAAACGCGTTTCAGTGAACGCCAGGGCTCGCTTATGGAGTACAGCAAGCTGCCGTTACCTGCCGTGGTTCGGATCGTCAAATGCCTTGGCCACGGTTGCTCAATGGAAGCAACGGCCGACATTTGTGAAGTGGACGCTCGCACGGTCCAACGGATCGTGGACCGAGGTGGCCCGCGATCCGAGGACTTCCACCGGCTGTGCTTGGAACACTTGCAGGATCCCCTGGACGTGGTCCAGATGGATGAACTCCATGGCCGCGTTGCCGAGAAGGGCCGCGAAAAAAAGGGCGGCATTCGAAGCGTCGGGCGATGGGTCGCACGTGGGCTCATGCAGCCCTGGAGGTGAAAAGTCGCTTTCTAATCGATCTGCGTGTTGGCCCTCGTACCCTGGAAACGACGGTAGCGTTGGTCACGTCGGTCGGCGTTTGCTGTCTTGGTTTTCTCAAGTATCCGCTGTTGTTGGTGGACGACCACGCACCGTATCGTTCGGCCATTCTTCAGGTCTTCGGACAGATCAAGTATCGTCGGCGTCGTCGCCGGCATGGACGCAAGTGCCATCCCGGCTTGAAGCTCCCGCTGGGCTTGCTGGTTGGCATTGTCAAGAAGGTTCGAGACGAATCTGGGAACCTGTTGAAAGTCAGTCGCAAGGCGTTTGCTGGGACCGTCAAGCAGATCGAGGCGCAGATTCGCAAGCTGGGCATCGGCACTCGGATCAATACCTCGCATCTGGAAAGGCTCAACGGTACGCTTCGTGGTCAGCAGGCTCGCCTTGCTCGTCGAACACAGAATGGTTCTCGCCGCACAGATTTGTTGGAGAAGTGTATCCACATATGGCGAGATCTCTACAACTGGGTCCGCATTCATGGTTCCCTGCAAGGCCAGACTCCGGCTATGGCCTTGGGCTTGGCCGATCACGTTTGGAGTGTTGTGGAATACGTCTGTGATCCCGTCCACGTCAGCGACCTCCAGCGTCAGGAATGGTTAGAGCAACGTAACGGTGTTTCAGAATCGGCCTTAGACGTCTATGAACGCAAAAAGGCCCTACCAACATCATGAGAGACGACCTATTGTTTAGCTTCAATGGAATAGATTACATTTCTCATGAAGATAGATTGCAGGCTTTTCAGGAAATGAGACGGGTGATCAAAAAGGGAGGAATTATGTGTTTTTCGACGCACAATATTCGGAATCTTACCGCCCTGCCAACTTTTCCTAAATTGTCTACGAATCCAGTGAAGATGCTTCGGCGGATTTTGAAATACTTGCATTACGCATCCAGAAACTTCCATTTCAAAGGATTGCGTAATGAGAGATATGCAATTGTCAATGATGGCGCATGTAATTCTCGATTGACAACCTACTATATTAAGCCCGAAGAAAGTCTCAAGCAGTTGGCAGATTGTGGCTTCAGCAATTCTCGAGTCTACTCCCTGGAAAGCGGAAAAGAGATTGTAGATAAGTCGGAAATGGATAGAATAAGAGATCCATGGCTGTACTACCTATGCGAGGTAGCATAATGGCCTGCGTGGATCCTGGCAAAATAGGTACGAAGGAGTAATGATATGATGCCAGGCAATGCTTTAGCTGATAGTGGCATGCTATTTATCACCTCAGTGACTTCCAGATAATAGTGAAGGGTTAGTCAGCTAAAAATGAGTGCTATGCACCAAAGACCTGATTGGCATTTTGATTGTCTACCAACATGAATTCTGAGTCTTTCTTGCACATGTCAAGGTATTTTTCATAATGAGTAGAAACCCCAGCATATGCTTTGTTGCTCATTTTGCTTATGGTGCGATGGCCGGGGGAGACAGCGGTCATATTGGGGGTGTGGAGAGGCAGACTTCGCTTATGGCGCGGTGGTTTGCTGCCCAGGGGTATCAGGTCAGCATGCTAACATGGGATGAAGGCCAGGAAGACGGTGTCGAAATAGACGGTGTGAAGGTATTCAAAATGTGCTGTAACGATGCTGGTATCAAGGGCTTGAGATTCCTCTGGCCAAAGTGGACCAGTCTCATCGCAGCCATGAAACGTGCGGACGCCGATGTTTATTATCAGAACGGCGCGGACTGTGTCACCGGGCAAGTGGCACTATGGTGTCGCAGGCATGGCCGAAAATTTATTTTTTCCGTTGCATCTGATCTGGACTGCAAACCCCGGTTGGCACGGGTACAAAGGTTTGGCGATCGGATTCTTTACCGGTATGGACTGAAGCATGCCGACAAGTTGATCATCCAGACCCGGAGGCAGCGGGAAATGATACAGGGGAATTTTGGATGTGATTCGGTTATCCTGCCGATGCCATGTCCCGGGCCATCCGAGAACAATTATATTGGCAGTGAACTGGAACATATTGTTTCACGCCGTGTGCTTTGGGTTGGCAGAATTTGTGAAGCGAAGCGCCCTAATCGATTGTTGGATCTGGCGGAGGCCTGTCCGGAGTTGAATTTTGATCTCGTTGGACCGGCAGCCGATACCGAGTATGCCTGCGGTGTTTGCCAGCGGGCAAAGACTATTGCGAACTTGACTCTGCACGGACCTGCTGGGCGAGACCGTGTTTCTGAGTTTTATAAAAAAGCCACAATCATGTGCAGCACATCAGACCGTGAAGGGTTTCCAAATACATTTCTGGAGGCTTGGAGTTATGGTTTACCGATTGTCTCGACATTTGATCCGGACAACCTTATTGCCGACAAGGGACTGGGCGTAGTAGCTCAAGAGGTACTTGGTTTAGCAGTTGGAATACGGAATTTGTGTAGTTCCCCCGATCGGTGGAGAGAAGTGTCCCAGAAGGCTCGGCAGTATTATCTGGAGAATTATAGCGTCGATGCTGCAATGACTAAGTTTGAAAAAGTCTTTATAGACGTAAATGGAAAATCAATATCTGGTGGCTCTGAAATGTTCCAATTATGATTGGATATTTTCTGAATATGAATGCTTTGCAAGTGACTAAAAAGCATTAGTAGTCATCAAGACATAGAACGGTGTATTTAAAAAGACGTATTCGATGATAAAAGGAGGTGTTGTATGGTGAAAAACAGTAATAGTGTGATATTGCAATGGGTTGGTGATATCAGTTTGAATGAAGAATTATGCAATCCACAGTATCATGAGTCCATAAGGGAAGGTATGGCTAGGTTGGCACGTGAAGCGGGGCCTTGTGATCTGCGTGTAGGGAACTTGGAAGCGCCTATTTGGGGGGATGGTGGTGTAAATCCATTTAAAAGACCTCAACTTTGTACAACAGAGCAGGCGGCGAAATGTATATTGCCATTAGGGCTGGATATAGTATTTCTGGGGAATAATCACATATATGACTGCCTGGAAAAGGGTTTTGAAAACACCACTGCATTTTTACAAGAAAACAATATTAAGTTTTTAGGTGCCGGTAAAAGTCAACTTGAAGCAGCTCAACCTATTATCTTAGAAAAGAAAGGAATTTCTCTGGGATTTCTTAATTATGTGCACAGAAATACAAATCCAAACATTCCCTCAGAAGCAGGTGTATTTCTGAATTACTTCGAGGAAAAAGTTGCATTAGAAGAAATAGCCGATCTGTCACGGAAGGTAGATGTGCTTTTATTATATTTGCATTGGGGAGCAGAGCAGTTTATACGTTTCCCGCGTCTAGCGCAACGTAGATTTGGGCGACGTGCCGTAGAAACAGGAGCCACAGTAGTTGTTTTTGATCATGCCCATTGTCTTCAGCCTCATGAAGATTGGCGAGATGGTCATATTTTCTATGGTCTCGGTAATTTCATATTTGGTCATGTTCCTGGGGAGGATTTCTCGGACCTGGCTTTTCGTACAGCTATCGCAAATATCGAAATTTCTCCCAAGTGTGTGGAGGGGGTTCGTCTTGATTATCGGTATCGTGAAAACATTATGCCGGTCCGGGATAACAGAAAATCACGCTCTCGATCTCAAAAACGTTTGAATTTTTGTATCCGTTTCCCAGATAGGGTATATGGCCTTATATATGAGTTGGAAAAATTTTACCAACTTGAAATCGTAGCTTGTTTTTCATTTATAAAAAAATGTGGGGGCATTATTCCGGCGCTGTTTAGAATACGTAAGCGTCATTTTTCAAAGATTTTGAGAGCGGTGACCAGCCCCTCTGGAAGACTTGACATATGAGGAAGGGTTATCAGTTGAAAGGCCGAAGAGCTTCAGTGTCATTAGTAAACAGCGCGTTTGACTTGAATGCGAGGACCAATCCCTTTAATGCCCCACCTTTGCTCTTCCATTGGACATGTACGAATGAGAAATTACGCAAAAGTATTTTTGAAGTATATTGCATATAGACTATTGCCAACAAAGACCTACCTTCAGCTCTACTACTTTAGGGTATTTGGAAGGTTTACCAACTTTAAGAGGCCGAATACACTAAATGAAAAGCTTCAGTGGAAGAAGCTCTATGGGCATTCTCCTTTGCATACAACTATTACCGACAAATATAGTGTCAGAGAATATATAACTAAACGAATTGGTAAGGATTACCTAATTCCCTTAGTAACTGTTCTTGATGATCCTGACAGATTTGAATTGGCTAACCTTCCTCAATCTTTTGTTGCTAAAGTCAATCATGGTAGTGGCCAAAACAGAATCGTACGGGATAAATGCCAGGTCGATGAACTGGAAATAAGAAGATGTCTCAAAAGGTGGTTTAGCAATAATCACTACTACGAATCCAAAGAACCTCAATATCGTGATATAAAACCAAGGATCATCGTTGAAGAACTCCTTACTGACGATGATGGTAAGATTCCCCTGGATTATAAACTCCATTGCTTCAATGGGAGAGTAGAAGCGATACAAGTCGACATTGACCGATTTGGGGATCATCGACGTAATTTCTACAGTAAAGACTGGAATTTGCTCCCCTTCACCTGGTCTCAGTGGGACAAGTATGGTCCAAAGTGGGAAAATGGTTCCGCTATCGAAAAGCCCCGAGAACTTGCGAAAATGATTGATATCGCGGGGACTCTCTCACAACCCTTTGATTATATCAGAGTCGATCTCTACTGCTTAAGGAATAGGATCTACTTCGGAGAACTCACCTTGAACCACGGCGGAGGATGGGAGAGATTTGACCCACCAGAATATGACAAAATCTTTGGAGACAAACTGATATTGTCTCCTCTTGGTCAGGGAAGACTAGAAAACGTGGCTGTAGCGTTACCAGTATCGGCAGGTACAAAGAGACAAAGTGGTGTTAGCAAGGTGTTGATAAACAAACGAATATGTGTTGTTCTGGTGGTCGACGATCTGGAATATGGTGGGGCTCAGCGTCAGGTAATTGAACTGGCAAACAACATGGATCAAGATCGCTTCTACGTCCATGTTTGTACCCTTTCGGATTATGTTCCTCTTGGCAGCCAGTTGAGAGACTCCGAACGTAAACTTCACACCGTAGCAAAGAAGAACAAAGTTGATTTTACGGTTGTGCCGCGTCTGGCACGCTTGTTGAAATCATTGAACGCAGATATTGTCCACAGCTATTTGTTCAGTGCGAATATCGCCAGTCGGCTAGCGGGGCGTCTGGCCCGTACGGATTTAATAATCGGGTCCGAGCGGCTTGCAAATTACTCGCCCAAGAAGAGGCATGTGTTTGCTTACAGACTGACTCGAGGATGTGTTGACCTTACGATAGCGAATTCAAAGGCCGGCGCCGATTTCAACAGCAGAATGTTTGGCCAGCCGGCTTCCAAGTATCGTATTGTGTATAATGGGGTGGACACCGCGCGATTCAGGCCTCGAGACAGGAACATTATCCGAAATGAGTTGGGGATCCCCTCGGAGAAGCGTGTCATTGGCGTTTTCGCAAGCTACAAGCCTCAGAAAAATCACCCAATGCTTCTCCATGCCTTTAAGAGAGTACTTGATTTGACACCGGATACGCAATTGTTGGTGGTTGGAGATCAACTGGCTGGCAACATTCAATGGTTCGGTCACACAAGTGGTACAGACGACTATCATGCCAAAATGGAAGCCCTGATTGATGAACTGGGGATACGTCACAGATGTACGTCGCTGGGGAACCGCAACGATGTGGAACGGATATATCCTGCGTGTGACATCACAGCACTCTCGTCGCTTTATGAAGGCACGCCGAATGTTCTGCTGGAGTCAATGGCCTGTGGTGTTCCGGTAGTGGCAACCAATGTTTCCGATAATGCGTACGTGGTTAAGGATGGTGTGACCGGCTTTCTTGTTGAGCTGGGTGATGTGGAAGGGATGGCTGGCCGTATTCAAGTTCTTTTGGGCAACGAAGCCCTTCGGCAAGAAATGGGGAAAAAAGCTAACGATTGGGTGATGGAGGAGTTCTCGATCAAACAACTGGTCAGAAAAACAGAATCTGTTTACCTGGAAGCATTGAATGGAAAACGCAGCAAATGCCGGTAAGAACCTTCAAAAGCTTTTTGAGAGTAGTCAAAGTAGATTTGTGAATGTATGAAGGTGCAACAGATTTTAGAGGATTTTTAATGACTATTCCCAGAGGCCGGGTTTGATGCCGCAGGCGCAGGTGTAAATTTATCTATTCTGTAGCAAATGATCCGGACTGCCAGCCCCGGTTGGTCAAAATGCACACGATATTTGAGTGAATGCTGGAAGCGACTTTGAGAATGTTTCCCGCTGTAATTGCAAGAAAAGGTGTTGGTCGGCTTATAGGAAGATCGTCGTCGAACAACCAAAAGGTGAAATATTTTCTTACTTTTAGGCGGCTTTAATTGTGTTGTGGCATGGCAAGAGAATTCTGGTTACGGGTGCTGCAGGGTTCATAGGGAGTCACTTAGTGGAGTTGCTGCTCGATCGTGGGGCTGAGGTCAGGGCCTTTGTTCGCTACAACAGTCGAAGCGACATTGGGAACCTGCGCTTCCTTCCAAAAGAAGCACTTGATCGGGTTGAGGTGATTTTGGGCGATGTACGGGACAGCGGAAGCATTGATCAGGCCGTCGCAGAGTGTGAGTATGTGTTTCACCTGGCTGCCCTCATTGGAATACCCTACAGTTATCTTGCTCCTAGAAGTTATGTCGATACGAATATTAACGGGACTCTAAATGTCTTGGACGCAGTTCGTAAGCACCGAATCGCCCGTATGGTTCACACCTCGACAAGTGAGGTGTATGGGACCGCCCAATACGAACCCATAGATGAGAATCATCCACTCCAGGGTCAGTCTCCATACAGTGCCAGCAAGATTAGCGCGGATATGCTGGTTGAGAGTTATCACCGAAGCTTTGGCTTAGCTGTCACAACTCTTCGGCCATTCAATACCTATGGGCCACGACAATCAGCAAGGGCAGTTATTCCGACAATAACTAGTCAATTGCTGTCGGGTAAGGAAGTTATCAGTCTGGGTTCGCTGGATCCTGAGCGTGATCTCACATTTGTCGAGGATACCGCCCGAGCATTTGTTGCGGCTGCGAAGTCGGATGCAATGGTGGGAAAGACGGTTCATATTGGCAATGGAAAGTCGATAAGTATCAGCAACCTGGCAGAGATGTTAGTGGAGATGATAAATCCGAAAGCCCGAATAGTCTGCGATGAAAAGCGGGTGCGCCCTGTTAATAGTGAAGTTATGAAGCTTATTTGTAATTATTCCAAGGCCAAGGCCGAAATGGGGTGGAAACCCACGATCTCACTAAACGAGGGCCTTAGGCGGACAATTGAATTCATCAGAGAACATATGGGCTACTACAACACAGAAAACTACTCGGTCTAATAATACAGAGTTGTGGGCTATCTGAGATCAGGAGAATTACATGCGGGCTATTGTATTGGCTGGCGGAAAAGGAACCAGGCTATTGCCTTACACAACTACAATCCCCAAGCCCTTAGTGCCGGTGGGGGATATGGCTATTATGGAAATTGTTATTCGCCAGTTGGCTAACTGCGGTTTTGGTCACATAACGGTGGCTGTGAATCATCAGGCGCAACTGATTATGGCCTATTTCGAAGATGGCAAACGATGGGGTATTAGAATAGACTACTCTATGGAAGATAAACCTCTTAGTACTATGGGGCCTATTAGGCTGATTAGTGATTTACCTGAACATTTTCTCGTCATGAATGGTGATATTCTAACAGATTTAGATTATGCAGGTTTTTATCAATCTCATGTTGATAGCGGAGCGATCGGCACAATTGCCACGTATCAACGCGAGGCAAAAATTGACTTTGGTGTTCTAAAGTATGATGGAGAGAAAAACGTAATCTCGGATTTTGTTGAAAAACCTGTTGAGCATTTTTGTGTCAGTATGGGTATCTATACGTTTTCCAGGGAAATCATAAAGTTTATTCCCGAAGGGATACCTTTCGGTTTTGATGACCTGATACTCAAGCTCATTGCAGAGAAACAAGATATTCGAGCTCATCCGTTTAGTGGATACTGGCTCGATATCGGTCGTCCTGAAGATTACGATAGGGCAAACAATGAATTCGACGAGATCATAGATCGACTTTTGCCGCCAAAACCGTAGTTGAGACACATTACCGAAAGAGGATCATGGCAGCGAATCGTCTATTAGTCACAGGGGCAACTGGGTTTGTGGGGAGCTGGACTTTACGGCATTGGCGTACGGCACATCCTGAAGTTGAGTTATGGGCTACCAGCGATCAATCCGCATGTCTCGATGAACTGGCAGACAAATTCTCGACATTTGACTTACGTGACGGTAATGCTGTCCGAGAATTTGTCCGCTCATGTAATCCCACACATGTGATTCACTTGGCAGGTCTTGTGACCGAGGCATCGCTTGCGGAGCATCTTGCTGTAAATGTCCTTGGTACTGAGAATCTTTACAACGCTTTAGCCGAAATGGATTGTTCCAAAGACTTACGAGTCCTCCAGGCAGGAACGGCGGCCATTTATGGCCGAGTTCTACCAGAGGAACTGCCGATAAAGGAAAACAATCCACTGCGACCACTCACAGCATACGCCATAAGTAAGATGATCCAAGACTATCTCGCTGAGATGTTCTGGCGTACGCGAGGTTTAGATGTCATCCGGGCTCGCATATTCAACTTTTTTGGGCCAGGTCAACCTGAGAACTTGGTACCGGCGACGTTTATCAAACAGCTTAAAGCGATGTGCGACGGCGAGTCACTCCAGGTCGGAAATCTGTCAACACGCCGGGATTTTGTGGATGTGCGGGACGTCGTATTGGCTTTTGACAAACTCTTGGCTGGAGCTCAGCCTGGTGAGGCGTACAACATAGCTTCCGGGAAAAGTATTACTATCCGTGATATCCTGAACGACCTGATCAGTATGTCGCGGCTTAACGATGTATCCATAAAGCCAGAGTACGATAGGGGGCGAAAAAATGATGTTCCTGATGTGTTTGCAGATGTGACTGCGATTGCAGAGGCTGTCGGTTGGCGACCGCAGATTTCATTGCGGGCATCTTTGGATGTTATGTGGAAGGAAGATTTAAGCGATTGTGCAAGGGACAAGTCAGGCTAATGATAATTAATCAGGCTCAGGATATTTGTTTCCAACGTCTTGACTGGGATTCAAGATGCGGTAAACGGACAGGTCGTACTCAAGTCCTGTTACGAAGTATTCCGTACCCTTACCGGGCGATGCTGGCGATCTGCAGTGACCTGGATGAGACACCGAACCGTCGTGTGTATTGGGAGATCATGCGATTTCTGAACACGGCGGAAGAGACAACCATGGGCCCGGGCGTGGGGCTGGAAGTAGGCAATTCCATCTACTTTGACATGCCGGGGCAGTTCGCTTACTGGAATACCGACGATGCCGGACGGGAGATGGTCCGGGCGCTAATTCGGAGCGGCCATATTGACTGTTTGCATTCGTATGGTGACCTGGCTATGACTCGCAAACATGCGGCACGGGCGTTAGATGAACTTGACCGTCACGACTGCAAGTTGGAAGTGTGGGTAGATCATGGAACGGCGGTTACCAACTTTGGCTCGGATATAATGCAAGGCCACGGCGATGAGGTTGGCCATGAAGCATATCACGCGGACTTGACTATTGACTACGGTATAATATACGTCTGGTGTGGGCGGGTAACGAGTATTACGGGGCAGGACATTCCAGCCAGTCTTAGTGGGATATTCAATTGGCGGCACCCAATAGCTTCAGGTCAAACGTTAGTTAGGGACGCAGCAAAGCAAAGGTTAGCCCGAGTGGGGAATACAAAGTATGCCATGCACGGACCGAATGAGACATTGCGTCCGTCCGTCTTAAGAGACGAGAGCACAGTTTATGAATTCATGCGTTGCAACCCGCATTGGGGCGGGATTAGTTCGTGCGATCAGGGCAGGCATATCGGCAAAGTGCTGACAGACGACATGCTGAACCGCCTCATTGAACGAAGCGGAACCTGCATCCTTTATACGCATCTTGGGAAGATTGATGATCCACGGATCCCATTGAATGAAAACGCGGTGATGGCGTTTCGCCGGTTGGCGGAAGCGTTTCGAAGCGGGAGTATTCTTGTGACGACGACTCGCCGGCTGTTGGGGTACCGCCGTGCCGTACGCGAGATCGCTTTCAACAGTAGTATGTGGGATGAGAAAGGCCTGCGTATCATTCTTAATACCCAGGCGGATGAGAATTCCATGGGCGAATTGTCCGATGCTGACTTGAGTGGTTTGACTTTTTACGTATCTGACCCAAAGACAGCTTACATGACAATAAACGGCCGGGAAGTTACGGACCTTAAGCGTAACGGGCCGGACCACACAGGTCGGCCAAGCATATCGTTAGCTTGGCCGATGTTGGAGTTCCCAAAGATATGAAAAGCGACCGTATGCCTGATGATAGCATATCCCTCGATGTGGTCACACCCACAGATTCAGAGATGGAGGGAGAATATACGAGCACGCCCATCTCATTGCGGCGGCGGTTGCTGCGGTTACTGTGGCATGTTGTGGCGCGACAGTTGACACTCTTGTGCGTGCTTGCATTGGTCGTTACCCGTTTGTTTGGTCGACGCCGGCGGCGACTAGGCCCGCGGGAGGGGTGCGAAATAATGCTTACGGGCCGATTTGAATCGAACAACTGGATTCTGGCCTTCCTTAGTCCGTTGTCGGCTTCGAAGGAATGCGCCAGCTTGTCGTTGGTCTCAACGAATCCCGTCCCTCCGATGCCGAAAGTATTGGCAATCTATCCTCCCAAGTGGCTGATGAGAGTTATGGGAGTGACACAAGCAAGGCTATTAACTTTTCTATGGGCGGCGATGCGGAGGCGGCCGCACATTGTTGGTGGGTTTCATCTTATTATGAATGGGATCGCGGCTGCTATTGTGGGGCGTTTGATAGGGGCTCGGTCAATGTATTTTTGCGTAGGAGGACCGCCAGAAATCCAAGGCGATGGCGGACTTCACAGTGATGCTCATCCTTGGTTTGCAAAAATGGTAACACCCGACTCCGTTGTGGAAGAACGCCTCTTACGTATCGTTGCCGGGTTTGATGCAGTGATTACAATGGGAAGCCATGCTGTCAATTTTCTTCGCGACAAAGGTATTGTAACTGATTTCCATGTAGTATCCGGCGGCATCGACCCAATACGATTCCAGCCGACCCAAGAAAACCCTTCTATTGACCTTATCTCGACCGGTCGTCTCGTCCCTATCAAACGGATTGATGTTTTTCTACAAGCTGTTAGAAATGTTGCGGATAAGATTCCGGAGATCAGGGCCGTGATTGTGGGGGAGGGTGAGTTACGTGATGAATTACAGACATTGTCCATAGATCTGGGCGTCGACCGCTACGTAAGCTTTACCGGGTACCTGGATGATGATGATGTAGTGACTTGGTTACGCAGGTCCAAGGTTTTTGTCCTTACATCTGATTCGGAAGGACTGTCTCTTTCGATGATAGAGGCGATGATGTGTGGCCTGCCGGCGGTAGTCTCCGATGTTGGTGATCTGGGCGACCTGGTCGAAGATGGAGTCAATGGCTATCTGGTTCCACGCCGTTCGCCGGACCTGTTTGCAGATCGTATTATTGAATTGCTCACGGACGAGCAGAAACTTAAAGCATTTTCCCAGGCGGCTCGCTATTCGACGCTTCGGTATACCACGGAAGCTGCAACTGCAAAATGGGATAATATTATCGAACACTACCGGACTTCCTAAGAGCCAAATACAGCAGGAAGTTTTATTGTTGAGTATGACAGTTAAAGATGACATTTTGAGATCTATGGTGGTTGCTATATCTACCAGGCATTATGAATATCCCGTGGAGCCATCATATTCTCCGGCTACTGCATACCCTGAATATCCTTTTGGGCCTGATACTCTGGCGAAAGAGATCAATCATGCGTATGAGGGGGTACACGATGCGCTGCGGTTATTGGAACTCGATGCGGAGCATTACGGTCGAGGTAACTGGAATCCGCTTGGTGTGATCGTCCACCCCGGCAATACGGTAGTATTGAAGCCAAACTTTATTCGTGATTTTCGCGAGATGCAGCCGGATCACGAAAACTGTCTGATAACTCATGGCGCTATTATTCGAGCCGCCCTTGACTATGTCTACATCGCCCTTAAAGGCGAAGGCCGAATCATCATTGCGGATGCCCCACAAAATGATGCAAACTTCGATGCGATTCGTCAAATCGCGGGATTGGACGAAATTCAGGAGTTCTACCACCGCCATGCAGGTTTTGAAGTAGAGGTATATGATCTTCGACCGGAGAAGGCACGAAAAGTTGATGGGGTAATTGTCAGTCACGAGAAGTTGCCCGGCGATCCGGCCGGTTACGTAAAGGTAGATTTGGGCCAACATTCCGCGTTTTTGGAAATTCGTCACTTGTGCCACCTATTGTACGGCTCTGAATATGATACCGCCGAACTCCGATCGCACCACCATGATGATGTTCATGAGTACCTGATCTCAAAGACCGTTATGGAAGCCGACTGCATCATTGACTTGCCCAAACTCAAGACCCACAAGAAGACCGGTATCACAGTGTGCATGAAGAATCTGGTGGGCATAAACGGGAACAAGAACTGGCTTCCACACCATCGGGAGGGAACACCTGCTCAAGGGGGAGATCAGTTTGCTGACGATGGTCTAAAACACCGAATCGAGCGAAAGACCATGGTATGTTTCAGGCATTTGTTTCCCCTGTTCGGTCCTGTTCGAGGAACTATGGCCAAGCCGTTGAAAACTCTCGGCAAGAACATCTTCGGCGATACAAACTCCAGTACGATTCGTTCCGGCAACTGGTATGGCAACGATACGACCTGGCGGATGGTGATCGATTTGAACCGAATACTTATGTACGCCGACACAAACGGATGCCTTCGAGACAAACCCGTCAGACGTATATTCTGTATTGTTGACGGCATTGTTGGTGGTGAAGGAAACGGCCCATTGGATCCGAGTCCAAAACCAGCAGGGATGGTTCTGGCCGGCACGAATCCAGTGGCCCTCGATCTGACATGCGCACGCTTAATCGGCTTCGACTACACACACCTGCCGGTTTTGTATCGGGCCTTGGCCGATCATTCCATGCCTGTCTGTGGATTTGAATATGATGAGGTGGTCTGCAAATCGACAGATCCACAGTTCAGCCGGGCTCTGGCCGAGTTCGACGGAATGGGCTTAGGCTTCAAGCCGCACTTCGGCTGGCAAGGACACGTGGAACTCAATTGTTCGCAAGCATCTGAAAAGAGAATAGAGCCGTATGTGGTATAGCCGGATTTTTTGGCTTTGATGACCACGAACCAATACAAGTGAAAAAAGCACTATCAAAAAAGAACTTATGGGATAAAACACCGCTGTGGTTGAAGTCAACGCTGGGCAGAGGATTGGGATTAATACCACCGGCATGGCTGTTAGGCAAGAGTTTTAGGGCGAACTGTGAGTTTGTTCGTGATGCGCAATGGTGGGCCGTGGAACGTGCCCAAGCATACCAAATTAACAAACTACGTGAGATATTAAAGCTCGCCTATGAAAATACAGAATATTATCGTCGTATGTTCGACTCCGCGGGATTTCATCCGGGAGATCTGCAAACACTGGATGACATAAATCAGCTTCCTACTATTGACAAGAATGTTGTCATAGAGAATCTTTCGGATATGTGCGCAAAGAATGTCACAGCCGCAGATGTTGATTATGTGTCAACAGGCGGCACCAGTGGCACTCCATTGCATTTCTACCTAAATGCAAATCGCTCATCTGGTGAGTACGCATACCTCACCACAAGCTGGGAACGGATTGGCTACGAACTCGGGGTGTCGATGGCTGTGTTACGCGGTCGAACGGTTCAACCCGATCGAAATGGATTTCGCCGCGAATATGACCCGATTCTCCGTCATCACTATTATAGCAGCTTTCACATGTCTGACGAAAATATGGCACGGTACCTGGAGCATATAGCCACCATCGGACCGTGCTTTCTGCATGTCTATCCCTCAACTATCGCTGCACTTACTCGTTTTGTTCTTCGCAGTCGGATAAATGTCCCGAGGAATGTCCAGGGAATAATTGCTGAGTCCGAAATAGTGTACCCTGAGCAGCGACAGATGGTTGCGGAAGTGTTTGGCTGTCGCTATTTTTCCTGTTATGGCCAGTCGGAAAAGGTTGCCCTTGCCGCGGGTTGCGAAAAGTCCAACGATTACCACGTATGGCCAACTTATGGTCTCTTCGAACTCCTTGATGATAACGATAATCCGGTGAACACACCCGGCCAGCGCGGCGAAATAGTTGGGACTGGCTTTATCAATACCGTGATGCCGTTCATCCGATATCGGACCGGCGATTGGGCCACATATGTCGGTGATCGTTGCCAGGCGTGTGCACGTGAGCATACAATAATTCGAGACATCCGCGGCCACCGAACCCAGGAAATTCTTATCGCAGCGGATGGCTCTGCAATCCCGTGGGCAGCTCTGAATATGCATGATGATACATTTATACACGTCAGGCAGTTCCAGTTCATGCAAGAAACACCGGGCCAGGCTATTCTGCGTATTGTGCCGGCCGATGGATTCACTCAAGAAGACGCCGGTCGAATACACCGCAACCTGGGGCGCAAACTCGATGGCCAGCTTACTTTCACCATCGAGCGTGTCGATGCTATCCCCCTCTCTGCTAGAGGCAAGGCCATATATGTTGACCAGCGAATTCAACAAGAAAGTAGAGTTCCGTTAGACTCAGCGGGCGATATTTAACGATTTCTTTGCGACGCTATGCAAACACTTGATTGGTATTATCGGCGTCTAAAAGCGATGTCTGCGGGTGAGATTGCCTGGCGTATGCGGTCGTCTTTGCGCGATCGTGCCGACCGGTTCCTTGTTGGCTGGCGGCAGCAGTTGAGGCAGCCTTCGGCAATCTTGAACGGAGACGGCGGTGATGAAGGGGCGGGTTTTCGCGTGTGCGATATGGCTGTTGGGGACAGGGCATGGCTAAACACAGATGATGGTGTTGATAAGCGGTGGTACGATTCCTTGCTGGCCCGGGCGGAGCGAATCGCCGAACACCGGCTCGAGCTTTTCGAACTGAAAGATAAGCACCTCGGCGATCCGATTGTCTGGAATCGCGACCACAAACGTGGCCAGGACACACCGATGGTCTTTTGTTCATCTCTGGATTACCGGGATGTTCAAGAGGTAGGGGACTGCAAATATGTCTGGGAGCCAAACCGCCATCACCAACTCGTTGTGCTTGGCCGAGCCTATCGTCTCAGCGGTGATATCCGATTTGCCAACGCCGTGGCGGAGCAACTCGACAGTTGGCTGAAGCAGAACCCATACGGCGTCGGGATGAACTGGCGCAGCGACCTGGAACTCGGGATAAGGCTTATTAACTGGGTATGGGCTTTGGATCTGATCGAGGAGTCGAAAGCTATCGACGACCAACTTCGGCTACGACTATTGGACTCGGTGTCGCGTCATATCTGGGAAATCGACAGGAAGTATTCACGATACTCTTCCGTGAACAATCACCTGATCGGCGAGGCGACGGGTGTGTTCGTGGCAGCAAGTTACTTCGCAAACCTGAAGAAGGCATCGCGCTGGCGAGCCAGGAGCAGGCAAATCCTCTGCCGGGAGATCCTTCGCCAGACGTTTCCCGACGGCGGCACCATGGAGCAGGCTATCGGGTATCATTTTTTTGTGCTGCAGTTCTTCGTTATTGTTGGTATCACAGCGCGTGCAGCGGGGCAGGACATACCAGAATCGTACTGGTCAAGACTGGAAAAGATGTTCGAATTTCTTGGCGTGCTAAGCGAGGGTGGGGACAGCCTGCCCTTGTTTGGCGATTGCGATGACGGCTACGTCCTGGGTCTGGGACATGGTCCCCGCAGCGTTCGGGAATGGTTGGCGGTGGGAGCCGCACTGTTTCGAAGAAGTGATTTCAAGGCGTGGAGCGGCAGCTACGCCGAGCCGGTCGAATGGTTGCTGGGTAAGCCGGGACGCCAAAGTTTCAAGGCGATCCCAGAGCCGCAAAACAAGACAAGTACCTCCAGAGCTTTTGAGGATAGCGGTTACTACCTGCTGCAGCATGGCGAGTTTGATTCGCCGGATCGTATCAGCGTGGTATTTGATTGCGGCCCGTTGGGGCTACAACCCCTTGCGGCACACGGACACGCAGCCGCCTTGAGTTTCACTCTCCGGGCGTTTGGCAGGGACGTACTGGTTGACCCGGGGACATACGATTACTTCAGCTATCCAAGATGGAGGGGGTACTTCCGTAGTACGCGAGCGCATAACACGGTCGTTGTTGACGGCCGGGACCAATCCGAAATGCTGGGTCCTTTTCTTTGGGGCAGGCGAGCAAAGGCAGATTGTCTGAGTTGGCAACCGACGGATGTTGGTGGCAAGGTAATCGGTAAACATGACGGTTATATGCATCTGCATGACCCGGTTACCCACAAGCGTATGCTTGATCTGGACGGTCGGGACCTTGTCATACGTGATGACATTATTGCTCGTGGAAAACACGAAATAGAGGTGTTTTTTCATCTGGCTGAGTATTGTGTGGTTAATTCAGCAGGTGAGAATCGTTATCTCGTCGATGTCGGTCCGGGAACAATCACGATTGAGTTGGATCCTTGCCTAAAGGTCGAGGAATTCAAAGGCAGCGAGGACCCGATCTGTGGGTGGGTCAGCCGGGGTTATCATCGAAAGGAGGCAAGCACAACACTTGTTGGCCGCTGCACCAGTAAAGGTAACACATGCCTGGTGTGCAGGATCGAGATAGGTCAGTTGAAGCAAGCTTCCAAATAGATAAAGGCTGAACGAATGATGAAAAATGACAACCCAAATCGGCAACTGGTCATTGTAGCTGCGGTAGCAGCGAGTTTCCTGATTCTCGTTTACGGCGCAGCGTATCGTGCTCTGGCTGCTCGACTGGCGGCTCCTGCGAATACCCTCTCAATACCTCCTGCTGCCTTGAAACGATTCCCCCTGCAAATTGGTGGTTGGACGGGCCAGGACATCCCTATAGACGAAGCCATCGTGCGTGCCACAGACACCGATGCGCACCTCAACCGTCGATATTCACGTCACAGCGGCATGAAATCTATCTGGTTATTTGTCGCGTCTGGTGTCAGAGCACGTGACCTGATGCCCCACCGCCCGGAGGTTTGCTACACCGGAGCCGGCTACACGCTCACCGATCGGCGGTCCGTGGAACTGTCGTTGGAGAACGGTACAAAACTGCCCTGCAACGTCTTGGAGTTTTCCCGCGGCGCTTTGAACACACAGAAAGTCGTGGTTCTGGATTACTATATCGTAGACGGGCAGTACTGCCGCGACGTTTCACTATTGCGATCGAAGGCATGGCGCGGCTCCGGCACGGTTCGCTATGTAGCTCAAGTACAGATAGTTGCTTCCGTCACAGCTAATCTGACTGCCGATTCAGCAGCGAGAATCGTCTGTGCCTTTGCTGTCGAATCAGCTTCATCGATATCCCGACTATTTGAGGATGCCGAAGAGGATCAGCGCTCGGACAAAGACCGCCTTGATGCTAACCGTGTGTTTGGGGGAACGGAGAGTGGTTAACAATCGTATTCGCCGTGGACATGCTTTGCAGATTTCTGGCAGACATCAAATGCCAGACAACCTCCTGAGACTTGTTTCAGTGACATTGATGCTGCTGGCCGTGACTGTGTGGGCGTATTGGTCAACAATTGCGGACCTTTTCAAGGAATGGCAAAGCAACGATGATTACTCTGCGGGCCAGCTTGTTCCGCTGATCGCACTTTTCCTTGTTTGGCGTGAGAGAAAAAGGCTTGGAAGATGCTTGTTGAAACCGTGCTGGTGGGGTATGGCACTGCTCGTACTGGCACTGACGGCGCGGACTTTCGGATTGCTCTTCATGTATGAATCGGCAGAGCGATACTCGCTGGTACTCGCCACAGCGGGCCTGGTTCTTATGGTTGCCGGTCGGCAGACGTTTCGGAGTGTTTCATGGATACTATTGTTCCTTTTTCTTATGGTCCCTCTTCCCGGACGCATTCACAACCTAATCAGCGGACCATTGCAGAGGATGGCAACAACCGGGTCGGTATTCCTTTTGGAGGCGTTTGGTGTGAGGGTCAGCCAGCAGGGAAACGTCGTGATGCTGAATCAAGATATCCCAATGGCGGTAGCCGAGGCCTGCAGCGGCCTACGAATGCTGACGGCGTTCATTATCGTCGCCGCATTCTTGGCGTACATGGTGAATCGCTCGCGCCTACAGAAAGCAGTTCTGCTTTTTTCAAGTATTCCTCTCGCCGTGGCGTGCAATATTTTGAGACTCTGCGTGACGGCGGTGCTATTTCTGTTTGCAAGCGCTGAAGTGGCAAAGAAATTCTTCCATGATTTTGCCGGTCTGGCCATGATGCCGGTTGCCGTCTTACTTATGTTCGGCGAGCTATGGCTGATGGATAAACTAACTTTGCCTGAGCCCAATCCGCAACAGGGCCAGCCAAGAGCGCAAGCCAAATCAGCCAGCCGGGCCCATGCGATATTTTCTCGAAATAAGCCACAATAGCACGTTATTTTTCTTGACATAGCCTATGCTATCATTTATAATATTGTTTATCTTATCTATGGATGGAGGTTGAAACTTAGACGGCGCAATTAACTTGATGTGATGCACATAATGACCCGGAGGAGAGGCATCATGAATAAAGCCAATGTTCTGTGCGCCGGCATGATTCTGCTGATATCCTGCTCAGCGGTCTGGGCGGACTTGTCAACGGAGTTTTCCGGTTATACTTGGGTCAAAGAAAACAAGGTAAGTGGGCTGAAATCATCTATTGAGACGGCAAAGATTCCCAGTTCTATGTTCACACTCGGACCTGACCGTGTGAGTTATCCAGGTAGTATCGGTACAGTTCCGAGCCCTGGTGGATCAACCGGACAACACTTCGATGAGGGCGGCTTAGGGGTCAAAGTTCAAGGCGGCAACTTGATTCTCCGGGTCGCGGGCGGATTGGATCCCCTGAACGGCTGGTATTACAGCCACTACAAGACGTGGTATAGCCAGGGAGATGTCTTTATTACGGTTGACGATTCGCAGGCGGGAGTCAAGAATTTTGCGCTGCTGAATAGTTGGCCGACTGACGGTACAGACTATCTCGAACTTGACGGAGGGCACTATGACGATGCCCAGAAATTTCACACTCTGGGCGGCGCAGGCGGCACAAGTCTGGAAGGCCATCTTGTGAGCCTTTCCTCCAACAATCATGTTGTCTTCTTCGGCGGCACGGGTGCTTACACCCCCGGCACCGTAGACGGTCTGGATTCCCGTGCCTATGCCCAGGGAGGCACGAATATA
Source organism: Planctomycetota bacterium (assembly GCA_030641115.1). GTDB lineage: Bacteria > Planctomycetota > Phycisphaerae > Sedimentisphaerales > Anaerobacaceae > DAOWID01. The sequence continues at coordinate 37,348 of DAOWID010000090.1, forward strand.
GGCAATGCCGGGTTGGTACATATTACCACCACGGACGAGGGCTTGGTAAATCCGAACCAGACGTGGTACATCCAGACATGGACGTTTCCCACTAACTGGCTGTCGTCCGATCCTGTGTTTACAATAGGCCTGCACAAGGTCGCAAGTTGTGGTAATGACCAGATAGGCATGGTAACGGTGGTGCCTGCCCCGGGAGCACTTGTACTTGGGCTGGCGGGATTCGGGACAATGGGCTTCGTCGGGAAAATAGCTCGAACTGGTCGTAGGAAGGCTGAAAAGTTGGCTTTCAAAACGGGAAATAGCTTCGCAGAAGCAGGGAGCCTTCGTTGATTGATAGACTATAACTTCATATTAGCACAGAAGTTACAGGTGGAGGCACTCGTTTTGAAATTGGCAGTGAAAAAAATATATTTTTTGAGACATTCCTCTTGACACCGAGAGGGATTTTTGGTAAATTGACAAAAGTGGTAAGGTAGGAAGTTCTGGTAAATAAGAGCAAATTAATGTCTATGGAGTCATGGGTAGATGACTAGATGATCGACCGGAGGAAACTTCTCACAGCAGTTATTGCGGTGTTGGTCGCTACGGCGGCTGCTCATGCCGACATGATACCAGTGTCCAAGCTGGATGCTGGACGCCGCCAGGCACCGCGCGCCTGCGGCCGGACAGATCTGGCGTACACCAATTTATCCAGCCCATCTCGTTGCCCCAGCGTCGCTGATCTGGGTCTATGGTCTGTCCAGCTTCTACCCAAGGCAAATGCGGATTTCGGACAAACCTCTGAGATACAACATCCGCAAATCTCTACGGATGGCGCAGGCAGCTACAGTTTATGTCTGTATGCCCTGATAGGCCTGGGTCTGTGCAGGTCTGCTTCGTATGTGAAGAGGCTATCCTTTGGCTTTGTCCCGGAATGGTTCCACGATGGTGGTCCTTTCCAGATTGGTCACAGTTTTGCTGTTTCGCCGGAATCTCTCTGCCCCGCACCGGCCTGCTGTTTTATTCAGCCGGTCTGCACGGTGCAGCCTCTCATCTCACGATTTCGCCTAAGGACAATTGTATCCTGCTGGCGGAAATCACAATTTACATCTGCTGCAGTTGCATCCCGCGGACCTCCCCAAGTTGCATGACTAATAGGTCCTCTCTAAAGGGTCTATGCGCTGTGCATGGCCCTCTGATAAGAGAGTGATGTGTTATTTGTTTTGGTTTTTGAGAAAAAAAAGATTTTAGGAGCAATAAAATGAAAACATTAGTTCTTACAACTATAATGATTGCGTTGATCACATCCGTCTCCATGGGTGCAATGTTCGAGTTCACCGCTACTGAAGCGGCTTCCATGGTGAAGAGTTTCACCAGTGATGGGGCAACATCAGGCGCGTTGACTATATCTACAGATGGTGACTATTCTGCTGGGGTAATTCTGACCACATACGCTGTTGGCTACGAGGCAACTTTACACCCTGGGCACGCCGTAGATCTTGATGCTTTGAATGATCCCGATAATCCTTGGCACCCGTGGGCAGCGGTTGGTATTGGATTCCCCTGGGGTTCTGTGCCGGCGAGCGCGAGCAACCTGACTGGTTACACAGACTATGGCATGGCTTTCGTAAACGACAATGACGACATCTGGTCGGTAAATCTGTACATGAACACTGGTTGGATTGATCCTGGCTCGTGGTCGCCCGAGTTCGACACATTTAGTGAGAATGCCTGGACAGTGCTAGCCCCCGGGGCGACAACGTACGTCTCGATGAGTTTGGCAGGCATCCCCTATCTCGACCATGTAACGAACATTGGCTTCCAGATTGGCGCCACCATGGATAATGTCGGCGGGAATCCGAGCCCTAGCGATGCATTCCACGTCTCAGCAGTTCCCGTCCCGGGTGCTTTTCTGCTTGGCATCCTCGGCTTGGGTGCAGTTGGTATTAAATTGCGTAAATTTGCATGAGAAGCCTATAGCAGGCAATCGTGTGATATTAACAAGACTGACTTGCAGGCGAAGCCCCGATTAAAGGGGCTTCGCCGCAGGTATTGTTCTTCACGGAGGGAGCAGTTAAGCTGTCTTGTCTTGATGGGTTAATACAGGCTGTAGCTGGCGTGAAATTGCGTCGGTTTGCGTAACAGCCCGATGCCAAATCGAAAGAAGGATCTACTGATATTTCAGAGGAAGGAGACAAATCATGACAAGGTCTACATTTAAGTAAAAACGTATTCTTTTGAAATGGAAGGAGAAGGAAGAAACGATGAAAAGGTTATTAACAATTTGTGCGGCAATTCTAATTGCCGCTGGCAGTGCAACTGCGGACATTACGGGTACGTTGTCGCCGGACAGTATCTCAGCCACGCAGGGTTTCGGGACAACAATGACCTATACGCTCGACTACTCGATTGCCATCACGGGTGGTGCGACGGGCAAGACCGATGTGATGTTCCTGACGGATACGACCGGGAGTATGTACGGCTACATTGGCGGCATCAAGACAGCCTTCAGCAATATCCACTCGGCGATTGAAAGTGCCTATCCCAGTTTGGATATCGAGTACGGCGTTTCCGACTACCGAAACTACACCGACGGCGGCAATTACACGAGCTACGGTGTGAATAAGAAGCAGTCATTCACATCGAGTAGCGCTACGGTGCAGTCCGCCATAAACAGCTACTCCGCCTCGGGTGGCGCTGATGGGCAAGAAAGTCAGTTGAAGGGTATGGTCAACTTGGCTAACAACTGGACTTCGGCCGGTTCGGGGCCCCTTGACTTCGGCGGGCGTAGCGATGCGCAGAAGATGCTCATCTGGGCCGGCGACTGGACAGGCCACATTGCGGGCGATGAGCCGGGTTCAAGTGGAACTCCGCCTGCCGGGTACTACCCGACACTTGCCGCAACTGTTAGCGCATTGAACGCTCAAGGCATCCTGACATTCGGGTTGAACACGAAGAGTTCTTTATCTGGCATAAACCAACCCTATGGTGGCCTTTATGGGCAAACTGCGCTCCAACAACAGGAGGATATAATCACGTCCGCCACCGGCGGTACGTCCTTCTATAGTGTCGGCTCTGGCGGACCGAGCATTGAAGCTGCCATTGTCGCCGCGATTACGGGCGGCGTCGAGACGCTGACGAACATCACGATGAGCCTGCAAACCGATGATGGGGACTTCGTGGTGAGCCCATGGAGCCAAACTCTCACTGGGTCCTGGACCTCAGGTGACAGCCCGGTCACGGGCAGCTTCAGCTTTAACGCCACCGCTCCGGGAGTTATTGGTTCTGCTGCTTTTGATATGGTTTTACTCGGCAACGGGGCAGAGCTGGACCGGACGGCTGTGGACCTGACGGCGGTCCCCGTTCCCGGTGCTGTCCTGCTGGGCATGCTCGGCTTGAGTGTAGCTGGTTTGAAATTGCGTAGATTTACATGAGAGCCCTATAGTAGGCAATCATGTGATTCAATGACAAGAGACTTGCAGGCGAAGCCCCGCGCAAGGGGCTTCGCCGCAGGTATTCAGCTTCGCGGAGGAGTGATCAGCAAATTCGGAATTTAGACAGGATGAACAAGCCTGTCCCGAGCAAAGTCGAGGGGATAATCCTATAAATCACGTCTAAAAATCTAAATGTGGAGGAAGAGTGTACAATTGGCCTAAACTGCATTTCTCATTAACCGCAGAGATCGCAAAGAACGCCGATGACGAATAGTAAAGACACGAATTCACACAGATTAACACGGCTAAATAATTGGAAATGATAAAACAGCGTAAATCCGTGTCCAAAGAAATTCTTTATGCTCTGCGACCTCAGTGTTCTCGGCGGTGAGAAATACGGCCTAACGTCTTCTGTTTGTTTTTGTAATTCGAAGCGGAGTTCCTTGACTAAAGTCGGGGCTTCTTTGGGGGTACCTTTCGCACATAACTGGCTCGAATTTGCTCATCATCTTCGGTCAGATTAAACACCGATTTTCGCGAGGGGTTTAACCGTCATAATTAGACCAAGATTTTTGCCACTGTGGCGGGGCTAAGTCGGCTAAATCGTGGACAAGCAGAACCATTTCATGGTCTGAATGTGATATGTATTCGTCTGCCATC
>DAOWID010000426.1 GCA_030641115.1 Planctomycetota bacterium
ACAATGATTCAACGTATAGCATAGTAATAATAATATACAACACTTTTTGTTACCAATTTAGCCGCTGCTTCGTCCCAATTTCGTATCTCTTATTTCGCTGCACTCTTCACGATGTCCGCATCACGCATTTAGTCACAGAAAATAACATAAAAGAAGGGAAAAGGCAAAAGAATTTTAGTGGATTGGAGAATTAGAGAATTGGTTAATTACGAGCATCCAGTATCAAGAATCGAGCATTGTTTAGAGGTTATATTCCTTGATCTTTCTGTAGAGTGTTCTTTCGCCGATGCCTAAGATTTTTGCGGCCTTTTCGCGGTTGCCCTGGGTTTTGGCTAATGTGTCTATGATGGCTTGTTTTTCCAACTCGTTTAGTGGGACGCCTGCTAAGGCCCCTGCCGCCCTGCTGCCGGCAGCTAATTGCGGTCTCTGCGCTATTTCAGGGGGAATGTCAGCAACATCAAGCTCGTCCCGGTCGCACATTACAACCATCGTTCTGATACAATTTCTAAGCTGGCGGATGTTGCCCGGCCAATCGTAGTTTACGAGGGCCGTCATCGCAGCATCGGTTATGCCGGTGAGTTTTGAGCCTATTTCCGTGGTGGCTTCTTTGAGGAAGTACTCCGTGAGAGCCGGTATATCTTCTGGCCTGTCACGCAGGGCCGGCAGAGAAACGTTTACACCCTTGATTCGAAAGTACAAATCCTGCCTAAATCTCTTCTCCTCTATAAGCCTTGTCAAATCATGATTTGTTGCGCTAATGATGCGGACATCAACCACAGTTGCTTTATTGGAACCGACGGGTATGACAACGCCATCTTCGATAACGCGGAGCAGCTTGGCTTGCATGTTAAGCGGCATGTCACCGATTCCATCCAGCAGCAGCGTTCCTTTGTCAGCTATCTGAAACAATCCTTTTCGGTCAGTGGTTGCGCCGGTAAATGCGCCTTTGACGTGGCCGAACAATTCACTCTCCAACAAAGTCTCCGTCAGGCCCGCACAATTTATCGGCCTAAACGACTTGTCCCGGCGTGGTGACTTGTTGTGAATCGCCCTTGCCAGCAGCTCTTTGCCTGTTCCGGACCGGCCTTCGATCAGGACGGATATATTTGTCGGCGCCACGCGCTGGAGCACTTCAAATATACCCTGCATGATAGGGCTCGTGCCGCGCACACCCTCAAACACGAAATCCTCTTGGCCGAGGTCGTCACTTCTTGTTTGACGAGAGTAGGCGGACGAGGCCTTTCGGCAGGCCTGGCGCACGAGCGTGCGAAGCTGGTCAATGTCAATCGGCTTGACAAGGTAGTCGTACGCTCCCCGCTTGATGGCTTCCTTGCACGTATCAATCGTTGCGTAGGCAGTTATCAAGATAACTTCCGTCCGGTCACCGTGCTTCTTGGCTTCTTCGAGTATGGCAAGTCCGTCAATATCGCCGCCCAGTTTCAGATCGGTCACGACAACGTCGATTTGTTGGCTGCGCAGAATCTCGACCGCATCTTTTCCATTGTAAATGGCGAGTGGCTTTGCGGGTAGTTTCTCAAGCGATTCGGCGATGCCGTCAGCGTGGTCACGCTCATCGTCAACAACCAGGATTACGCTTTTCCGCTCACTCAAATCTACACCTCGCTACGGTCCCGGCCGGCAACAAATAGAGGCAACGTTACGGTAAATAACGTGCCCTTGCTCGGCTCACTGGCAACGGCTATTGTACCATTATGAGCCTCCACAATCTTTTTTGCCGTCGGCAGACCCAATCCGCTGCCTTGTGGGCGAGTTGAGTAATAAGCATCGAAGATGCTGTCCAACTTATCCGGAGCAATGCCATTGCCCGTATCGCTTATTTGAATCACGGCATCTTTATTCTGCCTATCCGTTCTTATGATCAACTCGCCGGCACTGCCCATGGACTGCTGGGCGTTAATGAACAGATTAAGTATTACCTGCTTCAACTTGCCTGGGTCGACTTTGCAAATAAGTGGTTCCTTGTGCAATCCCTGCCTGATGACTATGGAGTGGCTCTGAGCCTGTGGCGAATAAAAATCGACCATGTCGCTGACGAGCTCGTTGATATCAGTCTCTGCCAATTGCAATTCGGTCCTGGTAACGTAGCGCAAGAAACTGTCGAGAATCCGCTCGAGTCTATCCATCTCTTTTTGAATCACAGTTGTTTTCCTGAGCGCCCTTTTGAATCTCTGCTCGTTTCCATTCGGGGCCGTCTTGGCCAGTTCGGTGAGATCCGAGCTGGCCAACTCCTCCCTGACAAGGTTCAGATTAACCTTGATGGTAGAAAGGGGATTTTTGATTTCATGAGCAAGCTGGCCTGTCAACTTGGCTAATTCTTCAAGCTCTTGAACGTGCCGGTCCCTATCTGGTTGAATCTCATTCTGCAGCGATGCGCTGCTTTGCTGCGTTTTACTCATGGTGTTTGATTTCTTACGCATAAGCCACACGACACCCGCCAGAACAACCGATAAACCAACAATAAAGCCGCCTATGAACTGATGCACTTATTTTCCCTCCTTGACCTGTAGCTTTTCACTTCTTGTGCTCTCTGCGGTCAACCTTTTTTTGACTTGCCCCCCCTACCGGACATTATTCTTTCTTTTCTACTGGCTTGTGTTCGTCTTTCACAGCGGGCTTGGCAAGAGCTGCCCTGCGAGAAAGTTTCAATCTGCCCTGATCATCAATCGCTATCAGTTTCACGGGTATCAGGTCGCCGACCTTGCAGACATCGCCGACGTTCTTGACATAGCCTTCGCTCAATTCGCTGATATGGCATAAGCCTTCGACACCGGGAGTGATTTCAACAAATATTCCAAAGTCCTTCACGGACACTACTTTTGATTGTTCATATATCCTGCCAACTTGTGGAGGTTGTGTGATTGACTCGATAATCTCTTTGGCCTTGATGTGGCCATCGCCGCCGAGACAACTTATGTAAATGGTCCCATCCTCTTCGATTTCAATGGCGGTGTCGGTCTGTTCCTGGATGCTCTTAATCATTTTGCCGCCCGGTCCGATGACCTTGCCGATGAATTCAGGATCGATTTCCACGGTTATCAGTTTCGGTGCGTATTTACTTAGTTCGGCTCTCGGCTCACTAATGGCCTTGTCCATGATCTTCAGGATCTCCAGGCGAGCTGTCTTTGCCCGCTCCAGTGCCTCAACCAAGATATTATGGGCCAATCCCTCGGCCTTGATATCGATCTGTATTGCTGTAATCCCGTCTACAGTGCCGGCGGCTTTGAAATCCATATCACCGAAATGGTCTTCTTCACCGATGATATCGGTCAGCAACTCGTACCGTCCGGCTTTATCACTAACCATGCCGATTGATATGCCGGCAACGGCTTTGCTAATAGGAACGCCGGCATCCATTAGAGCCAGCGAGCCGCCGCAGACCGATGCCATCGAACTGGAGCCGTTCGACTCGGTAATATCTGAGACGAGGCGGACAGTGTATGCGAATTTATCTTCCGGCGGCCTTACCGATTCCAGCGCCCGTTCTCCGAGGGCACCATGGCCAATTTCTCTTCGACCAGGCCCACGAACCGGTCGCACCTCACCCACGGAAAACGGCGGAAAGTTATAATGAAGCGTGAAGTTTTGAGAGTACTCATCCAATAGACCGTCTATGATCTGCGCATCCCTGATAGTGCCAAGAGTCACGGTCACGATCGCTTGTGTTTCCCCTCGCGTGAATAGCGCCGAGCCGTGAGTTCTGGGCAGGATCCCAACTTCACAGGAGATTGGACGGACATCATTATAGCCTCTGGAGTCAAGCCTTTTGCCATCCAGCAGAAGCTCGCGGACGACCTCGCCTTCTATCCTGCCAATGATGCGTTTGAGCATTCTTTGGTCACACTTTGGCTGAGCTGTCTGCAAACTGTCTGCACCTGCCGGGGTGGGATTGTCCTCGACAGAACAGTATTCGGCGCTTAGCTGCTCAAAGAGTTCTTTCACAGCCGTGTTTCGCTCCTGCTTGGCAGGTATCTGCTTAAACTCGCGCAAGCGATCCGCTATCTGTGAGCGAATTTGCGAATAGAGGTCCTCGTCAAATTCGACAAGCGGTGTTTCCTTTTCAACACCGATCTTTGCTCGCAGCTCTTCTATCATTTCACAAATCTGACAGACAGCTCTATGTGCCATGGTAACGCCATCGGCAACGACCTTCTCCGGCAGGGCCTTAGCGCTGAGCTCAACCATGTTTATCGCTTCTTTCCTTCCCCCGACAAGCATGTTCAGGTCTCCATCCTCCAGTTGCTTATGCGTTGGATTGACGACAAATTCTCCGTTGACTCTGCCCAGTCTGCAGGCTCCAAGAGGGCCCAGGAATGGAATCTTGCTTATAGTAAGTGCTGCGCTGGCACCTATCATTGCGGGCACATCCGGATCATTTTCTTGATCGGCACTGAGAACCGAAGCATTGACCTGGATTTCCTGGACATAGCAGTCAGGAAACATCGGCCGAATGGGCCTGTCAATTCTTCTTGCCGTCAGGATTTCCTTAGTCGTCGGTCTTCCCTCGCGCTTGAAAAAACCGCCTGGGAATTTGCCGGCTGCACTCTGCTTCTCGCGGTATTCGACACTAAGAGGAAAGAAATCGATGTCCTCAGACCTCGGCGGCGCAGTCACGACAGCCACAAGGACGACAGTGTCGCCGTATTGGACGACGACTGCGCCATCTGCCTGTTTGGCAACTTTGCCGGTTTCGATCGATAATGTTCTGCCCCCAATTTCCCTTTCGACTCTACACACATCAAACATATACTGCCTCGTAATATCACAAAGCCAAGGGCGCAGGGCTAACAACTTCAACAGCCCTTAGCTTCCGGTTCTAATAGTCTGTCAACCTTGAATTTGTTAGTGGGAACCCCACGTGAAACCCATTCGGCTGCGCTCAGGGCAGGCGTGGGGCTAAGTATTTGGCCTGCGGTTTTACCGCAGGTTTTGACCCGCAAAATCGCAGTTGACACAGTACCAAGTTTCACACCTTACTTTCTCAGGCTGAGCCGGGATATGACGTTTCGATAACGGCTAAGGTCTTTGTTGGCCACATATTTGAGCAGTGCCGCTCTGTTCCCGACCATTTTCAACAAGCCCCGCCTGGATGCATGGTCCTTAGGATGAATTTTGAGATGTCCTGTGAGGTCGTTAATCCGCTTCGTCAACAGTGCAACCTGCACTTCTGGGGAGCCGGTATCGCCCTCATGCGTCTCAAAATCGCCGATAACTTCCTGTTTTTCCTGCTTCGTCAGCATTCTTTGAACAAGCCCTTTCTAATATTCGCTTAGAGAACCCTTTCAAACATATTAGAAGACAACCGCGCAATTATAGAGTTCATTACTGTGTTTGCAAGTCTTTTCCGCACAAAGTTTAACAAAAATGGTGCAGCAATTTTTTAGGCAGAAAGTGCAGCCTGACTGTAGATTGATGGCTATAGAACGGCGCTATTGGGAACTGCTGGGGCTGGCTTGCTCTTCTTTTGGGCCGATAGAGATTAAGTGCGAATGGGTCCGCAGGTACATCCTGCCGCCGGCGATAGCGGGGGTGGCGTGGCTCTTTTCGCCTAAAGGATTGATTGCGAGCAGGTCGTAGGAGGCAGAGGCCTTGGTCACAACGACCTCGCCTGGGATCGTGATACAATAGAGATTGCCACCTGCGTACACGGGTGAACCATAGAATCTGCCGGCAGGTTTCTGACGCCAGAGCTGTTCGCCCGTAGCGCTGCTCAGGCAAGAAATATAGCCCTGATCGTGAACTGTGAACAGGAGGCCTTGCACAGCCAGAGCGGTAGGTACATACGTTGCGGAGCGGCCCTCAATTCTGTAAACCTCTTTCGGTTGGGTGGAGTTGCCTCCTTTACCGGGGTGAATTGCAATTAAGCGCTTGCCGCTCCCGCCTTCGCCGCAAGTCCCTATGATTAGCTCACCTGCGATGACCGGCGAACTGACGACACGGTCCGCAAATGCCGACTTTGCTTCCCACACAACCTCTGCCGTACACAAATCCACACCCGTTATGCCGTGCGCGTAGCTTGTGAAGACCAACTGCGGCTTGTCCCCACCAAGCCGGTAGATACAAGGCGTCGAATAAGACATATTGGAACTCTTCTCACGCTGCAGGCGCCACCGTGTCTGGCCTGTCTTGCGATCCAGGGCGATCCAGGTACTGTCGACATCATGGTTGCCTTGCTCCTGTTCGTGGGTAAAGACCACAATGTCCTCAAAGACAACAGGTGAACCCCCCGCTCCATGCCTGGAATGCACTGCCTCGAATGTGCGTTTCCAGACCTCGTTGCCAGTATGGTCAAGCGCCGCCAGAATAGTCTTGTTGGAAGCAGGCCAAAACACGTAAACATGGTCTGCATCCACGGTGGGCGTGGTAGCTGCGTAGCTGTTGAGCCTATTCATTCGATACGAACCTAACGCATATTCCTTTTGCCACAGAGTCTGACCATCCGAGACACTTAGGGCAAGAATAGTGCCACAATCGGTCTCCTCGTCCCCACTCGTAATGAAAATCTTGTCGTTCCAGACAACGGGTGATGAATGGCCGCCCCCTGGCAACCTAACCTTCCAGTTATAGTCGTCCTCCGTCCATTTGACCGGAATAGTCTGAGCGGAACTAATACCCTGTCCGTTAGGACCGCGGAACCGTGTCCACTCCTGCCCCTGCGACACCGAAGCGGACAGAACGGCGAGTGCCACCAACAACGTTTCCAGAAATCGGGCCCTGCTGACTGCCGGCAAACCACGTCTCTTCGTCAGATGCTTCCCATTTACCACATTTGGTCGCACTGTTGAGCCTTTCTCTTGCACTGAATCACCAAACCTGTTGACAAGCGTAATCATCCAAAGTTCTATCTTCATAAGGCAATTATATTCGATTGGTAGTCGCCAGTCCATACTATTGTGCGGCCGTGATTGGTCGTAAATACCTAACCCGGCCGAACCGTAACCAAACAGGGTTGGATAGAACGCTGACGCCTCAACGAGACGGCCTTCTGCTCGTAAGCATCCATCGGATTCGCGCGACCGCAATCTCCCTCCCGCCCTCTTTCGAATGAGTTCTGCAAAATTGCAGGTTAGGCATATATTATTTAAGAAAATCCGTTCTTTGATTTTCTTAAGTAATCGCTTAGCTATTTGTTAAAGAGCAA
>DAOWID010000069.1 GCA_030641115.1 Planctomycetota bacterium
GGCCTTAGCTCAGTTGGGAGAGCGCTTGCATGGCATGCAAGAGGTCGTGGGTTCGAATCCCATAGGCTCCATTATGCGGGGAGTTTCGGGAGTGCTTTTGTGAGGGGGATTTACTGATGAGTCCGTTTCAACGGATTCGTTTTTTGCGCCAGTGTCCAGCCAGTGTCTAAATCATTTTGAGTTTTGCCTGTCCTGCGCAAAAATGAATATGAAGGCAAAAGCGTTTGAGTCACGACGTTTTGTAGTGCAATCTGGTTCATTAAAAACTGAATATTGTTAATTTCAAGCAGAGTGATCCCCGAGAAGGGTGTCACTTTGACAAACATATCGTAATCAGCGCAGACGTTGGCTTCATTGCTTTGCAATTAGCTCACAGTTCTGTTTCAGATTGTCGTCTAAGCAACTCGGCTATAGATGTGATGTAGTCCACCAAGAATTGGCTTGCTTACAATCTTACCATTGGCCTGAGCAGGGCGGGGGACAGGTGAGTCTTTCTCAAGCGACATGTGCGTTCGGCTGACGTTGTAATAGTCATTGATGTATTCGTCCAGCACGCTGTGCAAATGCTTTTCGTTGAGAATAATCATATGGTCAAGACATTCGCGACGTAGTGTCCCGAGGACACGCTCTGCGATCGGATTTTGCCATGGACTTCGTGGTGCAGTGGGCGTGTCTTCCAAGCCAAAGTTCTCTATGTGCAGTTTGAAATCATCACTGAAGATTTTGTCGTTGTCACGGATAACATATTTGGTTGTTTCGTCAAATGCAAAAGTTTCACGAAGCTGCTGAATAGCCCATTGGGAGTGAGGATTTGCAGTAACTGCAAAGTGCAGTATTTTACGTCTATCGTGTGATATGGCAACAAATACGTATATTGCTTTGAAGAAGACTGTTCGCACAACCACGAAGTCAATGCCGACGATATACTTTGCATGGTTTTTTAGGAAGGTCAGCCATTGATGCTGCTTGGAATTATCACCGTCTTTGACTTTGGTCATATATTTTGCCACGGTATTGTCACAAACATCATAGCCAAGCTTTTTAAGCTCACCTTGGATGCGTTGAGCAGACCATGTTACATTTTCTTTTTTCCGCCCCGTTTTGGGTGAGGGCGAAAAAAAGAAAAACAACTTGGTAAATTCTTAATTGTGAGATGGTAAGCAAAAAGATTCTTAAAGACTTGATATGCAGCACTTTAGCAATGGGAAGACTATGTTCAACGGCTGTAACGATAGTTATAAGATTATGTCATAAGATTGTAGCTCCCATTTGCGATAATTTGAAACATTAACTTGTGCGGGGCAGATAGCCCAGAGCATGTATAGCAGAATAAGTAGCTGCATGATCGGAATTTAGGGATGATTCTGCGGGAGCAGACTTGATGTGTTAACAGAAGAAAAAATGAGTTTTTGAGGTTCCTTTGTACTTGACGAGAATGGCCTCATAGCAGCCGTTGAAATTAAACAAGTTCGAATTTATGAGCAGGACAGGTAAATAGCTGGATTTATAATGTACCCATACCTGCAGGTGGTGGCGATACACTGCGAGGCCGTCCGGTTAAAGATTTTCTGAGGAGCAGCAATGTTAAGGGTGCAAGTAATATACCGCTGTTTGGTGATAGCGGGTGGCGTAATAACTGGCCACGCCATGTAGATGCGCCCCCGGAGTTTGACGGCGATAGAGGAACAGCGGGTTATGATAATAACAATATGAAGCGTTTTTGCATGAACCGGCACAGCGGCGGGATGACAAACCTGGCTTTTGTGGATTGGACCGTCAGAAAGGTAGGGCTTAAAGAGTTGTGGACGTTGAAGTGGTATCGTGACTCCAATACAGCAGGCCCCTGGACCACAGCCGGCCTTGTGCAGCCGTCTGACTGGCCTCAATGGATGAGACGTTTGAAAGACTACTAATAAAATAACTCCTGCACAAAACGGCAACTCCATATTTAAGATTTTATTCAGCCCAGTATTTGAGGTGAAATACAAAATTCAATATCGCATAACTAAAACAAATATAGGAGACCGTAAAGATGGACAGAGGATTGATTGGATTGTTTGTGCTTTTCGCAATAGTTGCTTTCGCTTTTAGGCCAGAGGCACAGACACCGGAAGCAATACAGAAGGCGACAGAAGAATTCGTCAAGGCCAACGATACAAACGGCGACGGGAAACTCTCGCTCGACGAGTTTCCTGAAAGTAAACGGGACGTTTTTAAGAAGATCGATGCCGATAGGGACGGGTATGTCACGGTGCAAGAGGATATGGAGTATCGCATAAGTCATTCGTCCAAAAAGGGCAGTACCAAAAGGGAGAAAAAGGGTACTGCCGAACGGCGCACTGAACACGATGGCGACACGCGTATTGAACGCGATATTGTCTATGCGGTCGTAGATGGCAGTAAACTGCCGCTGGACCTCTATATCCCTGAAAAAGCGGCGGCGAAAGGTAAACCTCTGCCGGTGGTGGTCTGGATACATGGCGGCGGTTGGAAAGGCGGCAGTAAGGGCACCGCAGGCATCGCGCGCGGGCTGGTCGGGCACGGATACGCTATTGTTGACGTTGAGTACCGGCTCAGCGACGAAGCCCTGTTCCCGGCACAAGTCGAGGATTGCAAAGCGGCGGTCCGCTGGATACGCGCCAATGCCGACAAGTACGGGCTCGACCCCGACCACATTGGCGCAATGGGCAGGTCCGCCGGCGGACACCTTGTAGCGTTTCTGGGCACTTCCGGCGACACCAAAGAGTTCGATACCGATTCAAATGCAGGCTATTCGAGTCGCGTGCAGGCGGTTGTCAACCTGTGGGGAGCGACGGACATTCTGCAGATGGACGCCCACAGCCTGCCGGGCGGCAAGACGACACACGATTCGGCTGATTCGCCCGAGGCCAGACTCCTCGGCGGCCCGATGCAGCAAGAGCCGTATCGCTCGCTGGCAGTCAAGGTGAATCCAATCAAGTACATCGCCAAAGGCCAAAAAATGCCCCCGTTTCTTATGGTACACGGCGAAGTCGATGAGTTAGTGCCGGTCCATCAGAGCAAACTGCTGCACGCCGCTTTGAAAAAAGTCGGCGCCGAGACAACTGTGCACATCGTACCAAACGCGGGCCACGGTCTAAAAGGCGGCGAGATGGACTACGACGAGCTATGTGAGATGGCCGCCGTATTCTTCGACAAACACCTCAAACGAAAGAATTAAGGGAAATCGCTTTCATTGGAAGTGTACCTATTATTCCGAAAGAGGCGTAATTTCTTTGTGTCGGATCAACAGAAAAGGGGGCAACCCTGATGCTGCGAACAACAGGTGCAAAAACGATCGCATATGTCGGCTTAATGCTGCTGGCTTTCGCTGCGAATGGGAGGGGGGACGAGGCAAGTTCTAAAGATAAGAAAGTAATAGCCGATTTAGATTTTTCCTGGGATACGGTTCCGAAATTTTTGTACATATCCGGAAGAGAACAATTTACGGGGAAGGAGCTGGATTATATTGCACGGAATTTTTATTGGGTCACGTTTGCCATCGGTTTCGGAGGCGAGGATCACAAAACCTACGATGATGCGATTGAGTACGCTGCGACGGAGCTTAAGAAGAGAAATCCCCGCATCAAGGTTCTATACTATTGGAATGCGGCTCGCGGTATTCCCAATTATGGGGGGATTAGCAAGGAGTTTCTGGAGCATCCGGAATGGGACATCAGCAAGGGTTTGTTGGGATTTCGCAACGGAAGCCCTATTCGCATTCAGAAAGGCAAAACGACTCCCGAAATAAATGTTGCGCACCCAGGGGCAAGACGTTGGTGGCTGGATAATGCTTTCAGGGTCCTGAAGCAACCATACATTGATGGCTTGTGGGTTGATGCGGCTGGAAGAATATACAATCCGGGAGCGAAGAAGGCGTTGGAACGGGGTGGGATGTGGACGGAGACGGAAAAAGGGCTGCATTTGATGTACGACGAGCTTGCGAAATACTATCGCAAAAACAACGGCTATTGATTGGCAACTTTCTTCGGGAGCATGACGATTATCCATACGAAAAGCTTTGGAGTTATTTTGATGGAAGCTTTGTCGAAAACCATTACAACCTGATTGGAGAAAACATCTCCATGAAAGAATATGATGAAAAAATCTCCAGTCTCATCTACAAAATAAGAGATGCCGCTAGAAATGGGAAAGTTG
Source organism: Planctomycetota bacterium (assembly GCA_030641115.1). GTDB lineage: Bacteria > Planctomycetota > Phycisphaerae > Sedimentisphaerales > Anaerobacaceae > DAOWID01. The sequence continues at coordinate 4,177 of DAOWID010000069.1, forward strand.
TTGGTTTTTATGCTGGCGGAGCTGCGGATCCCTTCTATGATTCCGTAAAATATTCCTTGGAAGAGAGGAAGCGGAAACTGACTCAGCATTTCGAGTACAACTTGGCTCTATATTTAATTCTTGCAGAAAGAAATGTCTATTTCGAGTATAACGACGGTTTCAGAACCGATGTTCATGCGTGGAATGTTGAGTATCCTGAATATTCTTATAAGTTAGGAGCACCGAAAGGGGATGCGGTAAGACGTGGACCAAGCCGCTGAACTGGGAACCCGCACTAATGAAGTCGGTTCTCCGGCAGGACGACCTCTACGTTGAAATGACGTTCTGCCAGGTACTCGATACGATCGGTTTGGATGCCTCGCAGAACGACTTTGCGGTGGCATTTGGCCTCAGCCGCTACAAACTGTTCCACGCCAACATGGTTGGCCGCCACAACGTGAGGCGCGGGATCATGCCGCCGATGTCGGGCCATCCGCAATACAACGCGCACGCCAATGATATCGATTTTCAGATCGAAGCCGATTTCATCGGTTTGATGTGTCCCGGAATGCCCGTGACGGCAGCCGAGTACGCCGACCTGATCGGCCACGTGATGAACTACGGCGACGGCGTTTATGGCGGGACGTTTGTCAGCGCGATGTACTCGGTGGCGTTTTTTGAGAGCGACCCGAGGAAAATCGTTGAAGCGGGTGCAAGCGCACTTCATCCCGAAAGCCGGTATGCGCAGGTGGTTCGGGACGTTCTGGATGTTCA
>DAOWID010000272.1 GCA_030641115.1 Planctomycetota bacterium
CCCGATAAGCATCAAACGACTTTCGTGCCTTCTCCAACTGCTGCTCGCTGTCTTCGGTTATCCGCCGCAACAGCCGCCGTTCGAAATCCGGGCCTCCCTTTGGCCTGGGATGTTGTTCGTCCCAAACCGACATTTCCTCTGTGGTAAGACGCTCGTAATCTTCTTCGACAACAGGTTCCTTCCAACCCAGCTTTAAGTGCTTGTTGAACCACTGATACATGGCAGCTCGGCTGACGTAGTTGTAGTTGTGGCCAAAATGAATCAGCGGTCTGAGCATGACGTTGCCCGGCGAACCCAGCATCTGATAGAGCTGCTTGAGCTCGGGAAATCCCTTGGTGGCCATTTCCCGCGTCCAGTCATCGGCAGCCGTAAGGCCAAGTGGTTTCGGTGCAAATAGGCCGGCAAACTCCACATTGCTGGTGCCGATTCGCAGAAGGCAAGCGTTTTCACAAGTGCATCCGCCTTGCATAGCTGTGGATACCATCACTGCTGGAAAAACAACGGCGGGCCTGGGATCAATCGCTCCTAAGATGAAGGTCTGTGTGCCCCCGCCACTGGCGCCGGTAACTGCGATTCGTTTTGGATCCACGTCCGGCAGGCCGATTAGAAAGTCCACGGACCGAACCGAATTCCAGGTCTGCAGGCCCATGACGTTTTGCAGATGCGCTTCAGCCTGAGGACTGTAAAGCCCCCAGTTCTCAACCGTGTTCATTTCAGGTCGCTGTTTGGCAAAGCGATGTGCTATTTCAATTGAGATTTGTTGGCTGTCCGCATAGCCGATCATGTCGTAATGAAAGACCACACATCCCATTCTTGCTAATTGCACACAGCGAGATTGCAACGGACTGCGGCCACCTTCCTCAAATCTTTCTGCTCCCTGGACAATTTGACGTCGTACTTTTTCTGGCCCATCATCGAAGAAGCGGCCGTTGGCCCAATGACCGTGAGGACACAACACGCCAGGTCGTTTGCCTTGTGTGCCTTTGGGGCGGTAGAGGTTGCCGGTAACGTAGAATCCCGTGTAGCTTTCAAAATAGACTTTCTCTATCGTGTAATCCTCTCGCTCGATTTTGCCATGAATAACGGCATTGAGCGGTGTTTTGGTGGGCATTGGCCAGAGACCCAAGGCCACAAGCATTTGTCTTCGGATGCGTTCGGCCCGGTTGTTCCAATCCCCGATTGTCTTGGGAGGATGAAACGGAAAGTAGCCGTTAAGATCCTTGGGGGGGCGAAGGCGTCCATCTTGCGGGAGCTCTCCGGAAGGCAGCACGCAAGGAGTGTCAGCGTAGATGACCTTAAATCCCGGGTTCACAGCCGCAAGGGTAACGATGAATGTCAGTAACGCGAATAGCCTAATCCTGAACGAAATAGGGTGGAAAAAGTTCTTCATCTCTTGCGTCCTCGTCATTACTACAACATAAGTTCACTGTTCCAGCATTTGAATCAAGCACATTCTAACAAAGAACCCATTTGATTGTAAAGCCCACAAAAATTCCTGTGCACAAAAGCCGGAATCGCGGGATGATGCCCTGTTATGGCCGCAATGTGATGGTCGATGAGTGAAAAAACAGACCTTGTTACTACTTGATTTGAAGCTTAGAAATTGCAGGAACATTAGATTTAAGGTATAATGTCTTGCGGAGTACGATAAGCCTAAAAACGCGGCAGAATTGAAGCTTGATGGGACAAAAGGTTTATTTGCGCATCGTACAGGTGAACCGGAGAATTCGGACAGAAGCCAGAGGTATTACCGTGGAGAAATCGAGAGGTTTCACTTTGATAGAACTCCTTGTAGTAATCGCCATTATTGCGCTATTGATGGGCATTTTGATCCCGGCTTTAAGTAGGGCACGAGAACAAGGTAGACGAGCGGCCTGCCTCCATAATCTCAGGGGCCTGGTTTTGGCCTGGGTAATGTATGTCGACGATAATGACGGCCGTTTGGTCAGGGGCCAGGCTGGAGACAATGGATGGGTAAAATTCCTGGGAACGCTGCCGAATGAGAGACCTATCGAAGAACAACTGGACGCAATAAAAGATGGCCTCTTGTTCGAATATACTAAGATGACCAAGCTGTACCGGTGTCCGGTCGCCGAGCGAAATGAAATGCGGACTTACAGTACAGTTCATTCCATGAACGGACTGAAATTCACGGGAAGTGGCCAAGTATATAAGAGACTATCTGAGATCAAAAGACCCGGTGAAAGACTGGTTTTTCTCGATGATTATGGTGAAGATTGGGATGCCTGCTGGGCCATTTGGTATACGGACCCAACATGGTGGAATCCGATTCCCATGCGTCACCACAAGGGAACGACTTTGGCGTTTGCTGACGGACATTGTGACTGGTGGGGCTGGAGGGACCAGCGTACGATAGACTATGGCAACGAGCCCTGGGCTGTCTCCGAATCCGGAGCAGGAATAGACAAACATCAGCCAGGCAACGTTGATTTGATGAAATTGCAGAGAGCAGCGTGGGGGAGCTTAGGATACGAACCCTGACAAATGTGATCTCAGTTTCTTGCCCCCCATTGCCGTAATGATGGGAGACTGTTTTGTTCTGCTCGCCTTCCACAGAAAACCCACAAGGCCGAAAAGCTGGAGAACCGTAGCCATGCAAATAGCCAAGCTTACGTTAAGTCGGACCCAAATGCTTGTAATCGCCGTAGTCTTTGTTTGGTGGGTAGGCAGCCCTGTATCCGCCCCCGCCCAGAGCGCCAGATATGCCGTCCCAAAGGAACATCCACGACTGCTTGGCTCGCGCGAGCGTCTGCAGCAATTAGCGAGAAGCCGGACTGACGCCTACAAGCGGGTGGTGAGGGTGGCCCGCGAACTTGAGGCCGACGACCATTCGAAAATGATATCGATGGCGCTGGTTTGTGCGATAGAACAGGATGAACGGCTCGGTAAGGCCGCGGTCCAGTTGGCGATGAAGTATGTCACCGGCCCCATCAAGAAGGGGCATATTCCCTTCGGGCACGATCTTGCGCGATGTGCGATTGTCTACGATTTGTGCTATGAGTACTGGACCGAACATCAGCGCAGAAAGTTCCACGAGTACATGAATAAGACCGTGGACGCTAATGTTCGCTCCGAAAGCCACGTGTTCCACAATGGGTGGTACGGGTACAAGAACTGGGGCATTGGATTGGCCTGTTACGCCACCTATTATGAAAATGACCGCGCACCAGCCATTCTCAAGGCTCTGGAAGAGGATTGGCGCACTCGGGCAGCTCCAGCACTCGATATGGCTGGAGATGGCGGCGGCTGGGCCGAGGGGTATTACATCAACTACTGGTTATACGAATGGCTGTTCTTCTGCGAGGTTGCTCGCCACTGTCAAGGCGTTGACTACTACATGCAGGCACCGAAATTCTTCGAGAACCGGGCTGTTGCCGGCATGTTTGAGACCTATCCCGGCGTGAGAATTTACACTTCGAGGCGGCCAATTCCTATTGGCGATGGAGGAGGTCGTGTATTTGGTGGCGATCGCGACAAGACCCTGTCAGCCAGGCGTATTCTCGTGAACCGCTTTCGTGATGACCCAAGCCACCAGGTCGTGCATGCGTTCAGTGAGCTTACTCCGCGCTCAAGCGTAGGTGTATATGCATATAAAGATTTCCTCTGGCGAGATACGACTGTCAAAAAGGGTGATCTGCAGAGTTTTAAGCTGTCACATATTAGTCTGGGGCCCGGTTACTTATACGCGCGCAGCTCCTGGGACGAAGATGCTACCTATTTCTTCTTCAAATGTGGAGACCGGTTCACCGCACACCAGCATTTGGATGTCGGGCATTTCCTCATCTATAAACACGAGGAGCTGGCCGGCGACGGCGGTCACTATGACTCGTTCGGTTCGAGGCATGATGTCAACTACCATCTGCGCACAATAGCGCACAACACGGTGCTGCTCTACGATCCGTCCGAGACATGGCCCAACATACGCGCGGGCGACGTGTCGGGCAACGATGGGGGGCAGTCCCACGCCTGGCCTCACCACAACGGAGCTGTCTCCGACCCCGCTGAGTGGCAAAAGAGAAGTCACCTGTATGATATAGCGGACATTGTGGCCTTCGAAGATCGGGGGCCTTATGTGTACACAGCCGGTGACTGTACGCGGGCCTATTCAAGCGACAAACTGGCCTACTTCACACGTCAGATTGTTTTTGTCAGACCAGGCACTTTTGTCATTTTCGATCGCGTATGTTCCAAGAACGCAGGCTTCAAGAGGACTTGGCTGCTGCAGGCCATGAAGGTCCCCATCCGGATAGGTGGTCATCTGGTAATCACAAATGGCAAAGGTCGGCTGTTCGTCCAGGCTCTGCTGCCACACAACCCACAAGTCAGGCTCGTCTCCGGTTCAGAACTCTATAGTTATGGTGGCCAGAGATATCCTCCTACACGTGAAACTGGGTCTGCTCCCAAATGCCGGGTCGAGGTATCGCCTTCTGAGCAGAAGGCCTGTGACTATTTCCTGCACGTTTTGACAGCCACTGATAGCAACACTACCTCTGTGGGTGAGGCAACTTTAGAGGTCGCCGCTCGAGAAGTTGAGGTGTCTGTGGGTGAGACAACAATCACGTTCACCACGACTGAGATAGGAGGAAGTATTGCGTTTTTCGGACGCCGGCGGCAATTTACAAACAAAGTCGCTTCTGAACCTGCACTTTCGACGCTCCAGCCACATCTTGATAGTACATTTTTTTCAACCAAAAATTTGCCTTGACTTTTGACATTTGAGTTCGTATACTCGTTTTGGCCTTGGAATTCCGCAGTTAACGGTTTTTCGCTGTCATTATGAATGAAAGAAAAGCATTCACACTTATCGAACTACTGGTGGTGATCGCCATCATTGCTCTTTTACTCGGCATTCTTTTACCGGCGATCAGTGCCGCCCGGGAGCAGGGCCGACGAGCCGTCTGCGCTCAAAATGAGAAGAACATGGGATTGGGCTTGTTTTTGTACGCCAACGACAACGATGGCAAGCTGCCTCTCAACGAGGTCGATCGCTGGTTGTTCGACGTTTCATACTGGACGACAGATATCATTCTGAATACCGGGGCCTTCGACCGACATATCTTCTACTGCCCGTCATGGCGTCAGAGGGACAATATCATCTTCTGGCGCTATGGAGAGAATCTTCCAGCCGGGACGCCGGAGAGCTACGCTCAGCTTGAACCACAGGATGTAGCAACGCGCAAAAACATGCATCGCATCATGGGATACTACTGGCTCATTGATACGGTCCAGGGCAGAACGATCCGGCCTTGGAGCCCCGACAACAGGCACACCGAATGGGTGAGATCTGTCGTTGCGACCGAGAGTCCTCCCGGAAGTGTTGAGTTGATAACCGACGTAACCGCCAGCAATGGGCGGGAACGGTCATCCGACTTCACCCAGGCAACCGGCGGATGTTGGTCGCGCTGGCAAGTCTACGACAGAAGCAACCATCTGAGAAAAGGCGCACGGCCCGCTGGGGGAAATATCCTTTTCGTCGACGGGCACGTAGAGTGGCGGCATTTCAATGAAATGGAACGCCGTTGGTCTTGGCAGGGTCAGGACTATCCCAACCCCGGTTTCTGGTGGTAAAGCAATCTGCTGTGGCGTTGCTATGCTTCCGAAATATCCACCCAGTTGATTCCGATTTTTCGCGATGCGTATCCGACTTCCTTGAGATAATCGCCGTAGGCCATCATCCAGTGAGAATCGCGAACTTCTTTGAGAAGCCTTTTCCAATCCCCTTGGATTTCGACATCCTGTTGAGAACGGCATATTTCATAGGACGGATTTCTTCTAACAATTCCTGCAAATCCGACCCACCGACCCGAACTGTATTCAGGGTCGATGAATGTGACTTTCTGTCCTTTGGGTATTTCCACCTTTGGGGCAGCACCGTACTCAGACTCGTAATGTGTCATGATTTTCGCCGGTTCATAATTCACCCCATCCATCCGGCGAGGAGCACTGCAATGGGCACATGTGGCTATCGCCTTGTGCGGAAAAGTTGAGTTATGTAGAAACACGGGCTTGCCGGATATATAGTGCAGCAGAATCCCCGCAGGTATCACAACGAAATCCGATTCACAGAAAGCAAGCATTCCCTCATCATTGAGCAAACTCAACGAAAGACAGGGAGTTGTTTCGGCTATCGGCAGGATGGTGGTCATACAAGCGCGAATCGTAAAGGCCGATGCATTGTATTCACGCATTAAATCTTTGAAAACTTGGTACAGCAAAAAAGCATTAGTCACATATTTTCTATCGGTGTGAAGAGTCGTATTAGGTGCCGAAAGGTATTTCTGAGTCCACTTTTCTGCCTTTGACATTAGCTTGGTGTCAGTTCGGGCACTCTTGATACGTGGTGCTGCATCGTCATAACTGACTTCGATAATTTCGATGCCATATTTTTTCCTGGCAACGCTGGGCGCCTCCGGAGAATACTTGCCCCACGCACCGCCAAGAGCGACTATCCTCGCCCCTATGAAATTCTTGATTCCGTAAAGCGCCCGTAGCCGCCAGAGCACCTCCTCGTAGTCGTCAACGACAACATCGTGAATGTACACACCTCCATGATCCAGGCGGCTGTTTTGTTCGGATCCATCCTCACCTGTCTTTAGATATTTGACACTAAGGGCTTCGTACCAGTAGTAGATCGGGCCCGAAGAATGTCTGACAAACACTATCGTGTCTTTGTCCTTTGCCCTGGCAAAACAGGCTCTGAGCATATCACCCGAACCGGTGGCGGGATAGACTACCACCACATCATAATCGTTCTTATGCACTTGCGATGCCTGCTCGGCAGATTTTATCTTAATGATGGGCAGTATTTGTACGGGGAAGCCGGCGGTGGTGCTTAGCGAGTTAAGCTCTCTGGATATTCTCTTTGCCTCTGCTGATGCGGCCTGCTCAGTTTGTACGCCTCCCCATGATTTCCAGGAGGTTGCCTGTCGTTTCTTGGCAGTACGATACATGAGAACCGGCTGTACCTTTAGTTCTTGCCCCGTGACAATGAACGGCTGAGCCGGGTCCCACTCTTTTACTTGGTCTTGACCAGACGATGAACGACCAAAGCCGAGGACTCCGCCTGTAATACTCGCTGTTGTCAGGCCCACAAATTCTCTCCTGTTCATTTTCGCTTTTCGGAAATTGGGTTTGATTGGGTTTGTTTTGCTGAACTCTGAAGGTGGGTTCATTTTCGTAATCCTTTGTTAAAAATGAGTTTATGTTCATTTTGGCTTTTTGGGGAATTGGGTTTGAATTGGGTTTGTTTTTCGGGACTCCACAG
>DAOWID010000301.1 GCA_030641115.1 Planctomycetota bacterium
ATCCTTGTGGGATTTGTCTCTTTTGATGGCTTTAACTTTGAGGATGCGATTATTGTCAGTGAAAAACTCTGCAAGAACGATAGCTTTACGAGCATCCACATTGACGAATTCACTGCCGAAGTTCGCGAGACCCGCCTCGGCAAGGAAGAGTTTACCCGTGATATTCCCAATGTTAGCGAAAGACTCTGTAAGAACGATAGCTTTACGAGCATTCACATCGACGAATTTACAGCCGAAGTTCGTGAAACCCGCCTCGGCAAGGAAGAATTTACACGCGATATTCCTAATGTCAGTGAAAAGGCACTGCGAAACCTCGATGAACATGGAATAGTACGCGCCGGAACAAGGGTTTGCCCCAACGATATCCTGGTGGGCAAGGTCGTTCCCAAGAGCAAAACTGAGCTAACACCTGAAGAAAAACTGCTGCACGCAATATTTGGCAGGGCAGGTGAAGACGTCAAAAATGATTCACTTGAACTGCCCAGTGGATATGAGGGGGTGGTAATAAAGACGGAACTATTCACCAGACGCGGTGCCGGCAGCGAAGAACAAAAGAAGAATCTGACGGTCCAAATAAAACAGTACGAAGGGGAGATGACGGCGAAGGAATGTGCGATATTTAGACAAATGATCGAATCTATCCACAAGAAATTCGATGTCAATATCGTAGATTCGTCCACACGTCAGAAAGTTGGTGCCAGTGCTGATGACGAGGTCGTTTATGAGCAGATAGAAAACTTTGATATTAAGTGGGTCAAACCTGCGTCCGCCAGGGACGACGTACAGAAAATCGTTGACAGATTCTGGGGCAAAATTGTTGAAACACACCAAGAAAGGGACCGCAAGATTGAGAGACTGAAACACGGCGATGAACTGCCCAGCGGCGTGTTGCAGATGGCAAAGATCTACGTTGCGATCAAACGGGCATTGTCGATTGGTGATAAAATAGCGGGACGCCATGGTAATAAGGGTGTTATTGCCAAGATAATGCCCGAAGAGGACATGCCATTTCTCGAAGACGGTACGCCGCTTGACATATTACTGAATCCTCTCGGCGTGCCAAGCCGAATGAATGTAGGTCAGATCCTCGAGACGCATCTTGGCTGGGTGGCGAAGGTGTTGGGTTTCAGCGCTATTACGCCGGTCTTCGACGGCGCGACCGAAGACGACATCCGAGAGCTCAACGACGAAGCGAACGAGCTTATGAAGCAGCGAGCCGGAGAACTTCAAGGGCAGGGTGAGACACCGCCTGATGATGAGTTCTTTATAAATGTCCCAAAAACACTGAAGACCCAATTGTACGATGGCAGGACCGGCGAGCCATTTGATCAACAGGCGACTATTGGGTACATCTATATGATGAAACTGCACCATCTTGTTGATGACAAGATTCACGCCAGGGCCACCGGCCCATATAGTCTGATAACGCAGCAGCCGTTGGGAGGCAAGGCGAGGACGGGCGGACAAAGGTTCGGGGAAATGGAAGTATGGGCCCTGGAAGGCTACGGCGCTGCTTTTACACTACAAGAAATGCTGACGGTCAAAAGTGATGATGTGGAAGGCCGAACAAAAATTTATGAATCGATGGTCAAAGGGCAGAACACGCTGGAAGCGGGCACACCACTGTCCTTTGACGTGCTGTGCAACGAGATAAGAGGATTGGGACTAAATATCCAGCTCGAAAAGAAGAGGCTTGGAAGCACTGCTCTATAAAATTGATTACCAGATTGTCAATTGTAAGGGGCAATAAATGTTAGGCAATATTTACGATCGCATTAATGACTATGGTTCGGTTAAGATTTCGTTAGCCGGTCCTAACGACATCCGTAGCTGGTCTTTTGGCGAAGTGCGCAAGCCTGAGACTATCAACTACCGTACTTATCGGCCGGAGAAGGACGGGTTATTCTGTGAGCGAATCTTTGGGCCGGAGCGGGACTGGGAATGTGCTTGCGGCAAATATAAGGGCACGAAGTTTAAGGGGATAATATGCGACCGCTGTGGGGTCAAAGTGACGCATAGCCGCGTTCGGCGAAAGCGAATGGGACATATCAATCTTGCAGCACCGGTTGTACATATATGGTTTTTTAAGTCCATACCGAATCGTCTTGGCACTATGTTGGCAATGAAGACAATAGACTTGGAGAAGATAATCTATTTCCAGGACTACGTTATCACGGATCCTGGGTCCGCCGCCGGCGGACTAAAGTTAGGCCAACTGCTTAGCGAAGAAGATTTCCGCGAGGCGACTAACAAGTACGGAAGTTCGTTCAAGTCTTCGATGGGTGCTGAGGCTATCAGGGGCCTGTTGGAGAATCTTGACCTGGATGCTATTAGCGTGGAGCTTAGGCAAGCAATAACCAAGACCAACAGTAAGCAGAAGATCAAAGATCTCACGAAACGTCTAAAGATTATTAACGAAGTCAAGAACAGCAGTAATAAGCCGCAGTGGATGGTGCTCGAAGCTGTTCCCGTTATCCCGCCGGATTTGCGCCCTTTGGTTCTTCTTGAAAGGGACAATTTCGCAACCAGCGATTTGAATGACCTTTACAGGCGGATTATCAATCGTAACAACCGGCTCAAAAAGCTTATGGATCTGAACGCCCCCGAGGTGATTATCCGCAATGAGAAACGAATGCTTCAGCAGGCGGTGGATTCGCTGCTTGACAACAGTCGATGCCGCAGGCCTGTTTTGGGCAGTAATAACCGGCCTCTGAAATCCTTGACCGATATGATTAAAGGTAAACAAGGCAGATTCCGCGAGAATCTGCTTGGCAAGCGCGTAGACTACTCAGCTCGTTCGGTAATTGTAGTGGGCCCTGACCTGAAACTGTACCAATGCGGCTTGCCCAAAAAAATAGCTTTGGAACTGTATCAGCCTTTCATTATCCGGAAACTGAAACAACATGGGTTTGCCGACACGATCAAAAGCGCCAAGAGAATGATTGAACGCCGGGACGAGCAGGTCTGGGATATCCTGGAGGAAGTCATTCACCAGCATCCGGTGCTGCTCAACCGGGCACCGACACTCCACCGCATGGGCATTCAGGCTTTTGAGCCGGTACTTGTGGAAGGTAATGCCATTATGCTTCACCCATTGGCCTGCAAGGGGTTTAACGCTGATTTTGACGGCGATCAGATGGCGGTGCATTTGCCGCTGAGTGTTGAAGCGCAGGCTGAGACTCATGTCTTGATGATGACTACCAGCAACATCTTTTCACCAGCCAACGGCTCACCCATGGTCGGACCATCTCAGGATATGGTGATGGGTAACTATTATCTGACAATTTTGCTTGACGAGTTATCCGGCGGCGGACCGAGTGCAGGTGCTAAATCAGAAACCGAGGACAAGAAATTAGCAGTTTTCCGAGACACTTTCGAAGCAATAATGGCTTATGAGATGGCCAAAATCGGCCTGCACCAGAAGATCAAGGTGCGTGTTTCTCGTGAACCGTGTATCGTGAATCGTGAATCGAGCCACGAGCCACGAACCACGAACCACAAACCACGACCCACGACCCACGAGGTAATAGAGACAACGGTGGGCAGATGCATCTTCAACGACATATTGCCCGAGGCAATGCCGTTCTACAATATGACGATGTCTCAGAGAAAGTTGAGCCAGGTAATTAGCGACTGTTTTGAATCTGCCGGCAGCGCTGAGACGGTGGACCTTCTGGATCGAATAAAGAATTTGGGTTTCAGATATGCCACACTTGCAGGCTTGAGTTTCGGCCTCACCGATCTGAAAATACCGCCAAAAAAAGCTGAGATTATCAGTGAGACAGAAGAAAGGGTCAGCAAGATACAGGGAAATTACAACGAAGGCGTTTTGACCGAGCGTGAAAGATATAATCAGGTTATCGACGCCTGGACAAATGCCCGCGTGGCAGTTACTAACGAAATGATACGCGGCTTGAAGGAGGACACTAAGGATGACGGCACACCATACCTGAATCCGATATATCTTATGACTGATTCCGGTGCACGGGGGAGCATCGACCAGATTCAGCAGCTTGCAGGGATGCGAGCGTTGATGGCTAAGCCCAGCGGTGAGATCATCGAGACACCCATCAAATCGAACTTCCGTGAAGGATTGAGCGTTCTTGAGTACTTCAGCTCTACACACGGAGCACGCAAGGGACTGGCTGATACTGCTTTGAAGACGGCTAATTCCGGCTATCTCACCCGCAAGCTTATAGACGTAGCTCAAAACGTCATCGTTATAGAACGTGACTGCCAGACGCTTCAGGGTATTACGAAAAACGTAGTCAGCAGAGGTGAGCAGATTGATGTGCCGCTTTCCCAACTCATTATTGGCAGGACGGCCAGAGATAATATTCGTAACCCGATTACCGACGAGATGATTGTTCGCGAGAACCAGGTCATCACTCCAGAGGCAGCGGCGAAGATCGAAGCTTTAGGTCTTGATGCAATCAGGGTTAGAAGCCCTCTGACATGCGACAGCTTGTTTGGCGTTTGTGCGAAGTGTTATGGTTGGGATATGAGTACCGGTCGTTTAGTTGAGGATGGTTCAGCAATTGGCATTATTGGTGCGCAGTCTATCGGCGAGCCGGGCACCCAGTTGACGCTGCGTACGTTTCATACGGGCGGTGTAGCTTCCAGAGCTATTCTTGAACGCGAGCAAAAAGCCACACACACTTCAAAGGTTCAATATCGGGACATAAATGCGGTTTCGTTGGCGCGGGACGACGGCAGTACTCAGGTAATTGCACTTAAGCGTAACGGCGAAATTGTCCTTCTCGATACTAAGAACCGTGAGCTTGATCGGTTCAAAGTGCCTTATGGGGGCACAATTTTGATCAAGGATGGCCAGAAGGTTAAAGCGGGCGTGTCTCTGTTCACATGGGACCCGCACCGCACACCAATTCTGGCCGAAGTGCCAGGCCTGATACGCTTTGTGGATATCGTGGAGGGCGAGACTGTTCAAACCGAAGAGTTGAAGATTAAATCCGCCGCGGCGGGGAAAATCAAAGACTCGGATAAGGATGCGGCTCTGCGCCCCAGACGGACCAAAGGCGGATCTAAAACCAAAACGGTGGAGAGGCCTGTCGTAATCGAGCACAAGGGCGATAAGCATCCGCAGATTATCATAGAAGATGCCAACGGCAAAATACTGGACGTTCACTATCTGCCTGCGGGGGCCAGAGTTGAGGTTGTTGAGGGCCAGCGCGTTCAGGCAGGACAGTTGCTTGCCCATCAGCCCAGAGCGACTGGCGGCACACAGGATATCACAGGGGGATTGCCGAGAGTTACCGAAGTGTTTGAAGCCCGCAAACCCAAGGACCCTGCCGCAATGGCTGAAATCTCGGGCCGCATCGAATTGCGAAGTGATAAACGCAAGGGTAAAATGACAATCATAATCCGTAGTGAAAGCGGTATGGAGAAAGAACACCACGTTCCGCGCGATAGACATCTGAACGTGCACGCCGCTGATTTCGTGGAGGCCGGAGACGCCTTGACAGACGGCCCATTGGTCCCCCACGATATTCTGCGAATTAAGGGTGAGGAAGCATTGCAGAGATATCTAATTGCAGAAATCCAAAATGTTTACCGTTCACAGAACGTCAATATCAATGATAAACACATTGAGATTATCATCTCTCAAATGATGCGAAAGGTTGAAATTGAATCCGTTGGTGACAGCTCATTTTTGCCGGGTGAAGTTGCTGACAAGTTTGTTTTCCGAAGAGAAAACGAAAGGCTGACCAATAGTGTCAAGATTTCAAACGTCGGAGAGATCTCTGGAGTCGAAGAAGGTCAAATTATCGATAAAAAAGAGCTTGACCGCATGAATGAAAAAGTCCAGTCAATCGGCGGCGCGAAGGCCTCGGGCAAGAAGCCCAAACCTGCCACTGCCAGGAGTCTGCTTCTGGGGATAACCAAGGCATCGCTTTGGTCGGACAGCTTCATTGCGGCAGCCAGTTTCCAGGAAACAACTAAGGTCTTGACGGAGGCCTCCTTAGCCGGTAAAGTAGACAACCTGTATGGCTTGAAGGAGAACGTGATACTTGGCCACCTGATACCGGCCGGTACCGCCTTCAAGCCGCATTTGGAAATAAAGGTCAAGCATCTTGCAGAAGCTCCATTGCCGAAGGGATTTGCAGAAGTTGAAGAGGTTAAGGATGCCGAAGCAAAGGCCGACGCCGCTATTAAAGAAGCTTTGGGAATCCATTGATTGGTTGTGATCGACATACGGTATGAGAAGAGACACGAACTATGCCTACAATAAATCAGTTAGTTAGACGTCCGAGAGCGAAGTCAAAGGGTCGAAAGCGAGTATCTGATATTAGCGGTTCGCCGCAGAAAAGAGGTGTGTGCCTGATTGTACGGACCCAAACACCCAAAAAGCCCAACTCAGCTCTACGGAAAATTGCCCGGGTTAGACTAACCAATGGTAAGGAAGTCACCGCTTATATACCGGGCATCGACCACAACCTGCAAGAGCACAGCACGGTTCTGATTCGTGGAGGCCGTGTAAGAGACCTGCCGGGCGTTCGGTATCATATCATCCGTGGCGTCCTTGATTGTGCCGGAGTCGTTAATCGCAACCAGGGCAGAAGCAAATACGGTGCAAAAAAGGCTAAATAGACAAAAAATCCGAAATTCTAATCTCTAAGCACTAAACACGAGGAAAGCTATGGCGAAAAAGTGGACCGCTTCAAGCCAACAATTAAAGCCTGATCCTAAGTACGATAGCAAGCTGGTTTCGAAGTTCATTAACTGCATGATGTGGGGCGGCAAGAAAAGTACTGCCCAGCGGATTTTTTATGATGCTATGGATGTAATAGCCAAAAAGATGAAATCCGCCGCGGGGCCCGCCAATGGCGGAGAACCTCACGATGCAAAAGAAAAAGACGGTTCGCCGCGGCGAATCTCGGCGAAGGCCTCCGCCGGAGCGGGTCCGGCGGCGGCGGATTCGCCCGTTGAGGTATTTGAAACGGCGGTAAACAACGTAAAGCCGTTGTTGGAAGTCCGCAGCAAACGCATCGGCGGAGCGAGCTATCAGGTGCCGATGCAGGTGAGTCCCAAACGCCAGCAATCGCTGGCTTTTCGCTGGATATTGCAGGCTGCCAGAGCCAAGAAGGGAAAGCCGATGTGTGAGCGGTTGGCCTCTGAGCTGATGGATGCCCATAATAAACACGGCGGCGCCATGACGACACGCGAGAATATCCACAGAATGGCTGAGGCGAATAAGGCGTTTGCCCACTTTGCCTGGTAAGAAATAGTCCCGCACCTATTAGGCGTGAGCCTAAGCTCTATAGGTGCGGGATTTTTTTATTCGCATACAAAGATGGTAGAAATCAAATGTCAAAATGCAAAATTAACGAAGTCATCGCCGCAAAGCGGCGATTCCACAATTTTGATTTTTAATCTTTGATTTTTGCACTCCTTATGGAAAAGTTACGCAATATTGGGATTATGGCTCATATCGATGCCGGCAAGACCACAATAACCGAGCGCATA
>DAOWID010000414.1 GCA_030641115.1 Planctomycetota bacterium
CCGCGGCGTCCTGCCGATGGGCGACTGGTTTATCTCAATAACCTTGTCAATCTGCGAAGTGCCAACAATGTTTTGGTGCTTGCCGGGCTTCTCACGAGATCCATAGAGCTGCCGTCTCAGCGCCCGTAGCAAGATCTGACTAACCAAAGTGCTCTTGCCCGAACCCGAAACACCCGTCACACAGATAAATACACCGAGCGGGAATTTCACGTCGATTTTTTTAAGATTGTTCTCGGCGGCCCCCTTGACTTCGATGCACTTTCTCAGATTGTATTTGCGCCTTTGAACAGGCAGAGTTATCCTCCGCTTGCCGCTCAGATACTCACCTGTCAACGACTTGGAGCAGCCAACTATCGTTTTTAGACTGCCTTGCACAACAACTTCCCCGCCGTTAGCGCCGGCCGCCGGGCCAATATCAACAATATGGTCCGCACTCTTGATAATATCCTCGTCGTGCTCAACCACTATAACGGTATTGCCGAGCCGGCTGAGCCGTCGCAATATTCCCAACAACCGGTCATTATCACGCTTGTGCAGGCCTATTGTCGGCTCGTCAAGCACGTAACAGACCCCCACAAGCCCGCTGCCAACCTGCGTCGCCAGTCGGATTCGCTGCGCTTCACCGCCGGCAAGCGTCCTGCTCATCCGGTCGAGGGTCAGGTAGCCCAGGCCAACATCCACCATGAACTTCAGGCGCGCCTTTATTTCCTTTAGTACCTGAGCCGCAATTAAGGACTTCTCCTTGTCCAACTTCAATTTATTGAAAAATCCCTGAGCCTTTTCGATACTCAACGAGGTTAATTGATGTATGCTTCTTCCGCCGACTGTCACAGCAATAGCCTCGGGCCGAAGTCGTGCACCCCCGCAGCTTCGACAGGGCTGCTCTGAAAGATAACTGTGCAGCCTGGTCTTGACATACTCGCTGGTTGTGTTTTTCCAGCGCCGCGTAAGGTTCGGGATGACCCCTTCAAACCGCAGACCGTACTTTTGCGCATCAGCCGAAGTCGTCCCGTACATCAGAATTCTCCTATGCTCCTGTGGTATTCGCTCAAATGGTGCCGATTTACTGATGCCCAAGTTCCTGCAGAACCGCTTTACAAGCCGGTTGTAGAATATATTCATTCTCTTGCCGCCCTTGCGCCACGCCTCGATGGCACCATGTTCCATCGAGATGGTTTTGTCAGGGACGATTAGGTCAGGGTCAAATTCCAAAATCCTTCCCAGACCATCGCAACTCTTGCATGCGCCGTAGGGACTATTGAAGCTGAAAAGCCGGGGCGATAATTCTTCAAGGCTCGCCTGTGGATGTTCGGAACAGGCAAACTTCTCGCTATATATAACCTCTTGCCATTCCGTATTGCGTCTCTCGTCCCTCCCCCCTCGTCCTTCGTCTGTCTTTGTTGCCCGTAGCTGACGCTCGGGGCTCTGTTTTCTGTTCTCTGTCGTCTGTCCTCTGTCCTCCGGCTCCTGCAACAACACCAGAACCACCCCATCTGCCAGTTTCAGAGCCGTCTCCACCGAATCAGCTAAGCGAACACGAACCGAGTCCTTGATTATCAGCCTATCGACAACCGCTGCGATATCATGTTTTTTGTTCTTGTTCAGTGGCGGGATCCGCCCTGGGGCGGACACATCGTAAACGAGCCCATCGACGCGGACACGAACAAAGCCTTCGCGCTGTATGCCGGCAAAGATATCCTTGTGCTCGCCCTTTTTGCCGCGGACTAACGGGGCACAAACCTGGAGTTTCGTACCCTCCGGGCGGGCAAGTATCGAATCTACTATCTGCGAAGAGTGCTGGCTTGTAATCTCTTTGCCGCACACCCAGCAGTGCGGCTGACCCACACGGGCAAAAAGAAGTCTAAAATAATCATAAATCTCGGTCGTAGTGGCCACGGTCGAGCGAGGATTGCCGCTGGCGCTCCGCTGCTCAATTGCAATCGTGGGCGGCAGACCGGAAATATCGGCCACCGCCGGCTTCTGCATCTGTTCGAGAAACTGCCGGGCATACGCGCTGAGCGACTCGACATATTTTCTCCGCCCTTCAGCATAGATCGTATCGAAAGCAAGCGAGCTTTTGCCCGACCCGCTTATTCCGGTGATGACCACCAGCTTATCGCGCGGAATGCTCAAGCTGATATTCTTGAGATTGTGCTCCGCCGCCCCCGTAATCCTAATCGCTTTTTCCACCTGCTTCGTCATGTTACTCTCTTGCTGGTAAAGCTAGTACCACCCTCAAAAACTCGGCACTGACGCAAACTGGTAATTGTAACATAATGGCACAACAAGGCAAAAATCTTTTCAAGTCGTGTCGAAAGCCCTCGCCTCCGGATGGAGCGGCCCATATTATCGGTATAAAAGCCCGCTGTTCACGTTATACTAATCTGATACTAAAATATTCAAGATTAGTATTTGACAGAGATAGAAAGGGCCATATACTAAATTTTAACAAATTAGTATATAATTAGTATAGCTCTAAGCCCTTGTTTTCAAAGAGGTAGTGGAATGAAAATCCCAAAATTACCTCCCGACCTGAACACAATCTGGGAGCGGATTAAGGACAAGCCAAGACTCCTCAGTAAGACGTTTGGCGACGACCTTGGCCCTTCGGCTAAAGGCAAGTACCTTCACTGGGACAAACTGTGCTATTACACGCCCCCCAAGGGCCTTTCTCACGAAGAGTGGTGGTTTGCCCTGAAGATACGTCGACGCAACTCGTTCAAGCAGCTACCGCTGCTGGACAAAAAGGGAGAGCCGTTCAAGTATCTTGAGGTCGATCCGATCCTTGAAAGGCTCCACAAGATCGACCAAGGAACTGGCGGTTTTATACGAATGCCCGACCAAATCACAAATCCCGATACAAGAGACCAATATTACGTCACCTCGCTGATCCAGGAAGCAATTACCTCCAGCCAACTCGAAGGTGCAGTTACAACGCGAAAAGTCGCCAAAGAGATGATTCGGACAGGCCGCCCTGCTCGCGACCGAAGCGAACAAATGATACTCAATAACTTCAAGACTATGCAACGAATTGGAAAACTCAAGAGCCAGTCTCTGTCTAAAGAGCTTGTGTTTGATATCCACCGAATGATCACGGACAAAACATTAAAAGATTCATCTGAAACGGGCCGATTCCGCAGGCCTGATGAACGTATAGTCGTTGGTGATATGTACAACGAGGTATTCCACGATCCACCCCCAGCCGAACAACTTAAAGATAGGATAGCCGCCATGTGCGATTTTGCGAACGGCAAAAGCCCTGCAGGATTTATTCACCCCGCAGTTCGCTCTATGATTCTGCACTTCTGGCTCGCCTACGACCACCCCTTTATCGACGGCAACGGCAGAGCGGCAAGAGCTTTATTCTACTGGTCCATGCTGCGACATGGCTTTTGGCTCTTTGAGTTCATCTCCATCTCACAGATTATTCTCAAGGCACCTATCAAATACGCGCGCGCCTTCTTATACACAGAGACCGATGAAAATGACCTGACTTACTTCATACTTCATCAGCTTAAAGTAATCCGGCGTGCAATAGACCAGCTCCACCAGTATATCAGGCGTCGAACTGAGAAGCTTCAAGCAGTCGAACGCGAATTGCGAGGGGTTGCCACGCTAAATCATCGGCAGCGTGACCTCATTAGTCATGCTCTGCGGCATCCATACCAACACTATACGATCAGGTCACATCAAGTAAGCCATAACGTCGTTTATCAAACAAGCCGACTTGATCTCTTTGATTTGGAACTGCGAGGTTTACTCAAATGTCAGAAGGTAGGCAGAACGTGGCACTTCACTCCTGTAGATGGGTTAGAAGAAAAGCTGGCAAAGTTAGCTTAGTTGGTGCAAGAATCGATAATGGAAACAAAGAAGCTACATAGCTGGAATTTGTCTTACGCGCAGGCCAGAGAACTGCAAACACGACTCGCCTGCAAAGTACAATTTACCCCAATCAAGGACCCGCCAAAACTAATTGCCGGCCTCGATTGTGCTCTCAGCAAAGACGGCAAGAGAATTCTCGCTGCTGCTGTTGTTTTGCGGGTCCCAAACGCAGAAAAGGGCTTTGGGGCGCCTTTGGAGCTGTCAGACTTTGAGGTTATCGAAACAACAACTGCCTCACAAAAAGTCGCGCTTCCCTACATTCCGGGCCTGCTTTCTTTTCGCGAAGCTCCCGTCTGCATTGCTGCCGTAGAAAAGCTCGAAGAAGAGCCGGATGCCTTCATCATCGACGGCCAGGGTATCGCCCATCCTCGCCGACTCGGGCTGGCAGCACATCTGGGCCTATTCTTCGACAAGCCCACTGTCGGCTGCGCAAAAAGCAGACTAATCGGTGAATTTGAGGAACCGCCGTTGGAAAAAGGTGCTTATAGCCCATTGAAAGACAAAACAGCGATGAAGCGAGATACACAACACGCAATCCTGCCCTCGAGCAAAGCGAAGGGACGCAATACGCACTACGAGACTATCGGAGCTGTGCTCAGAACACGCAGCAATGTCAAACCCGTCTTCGTCTCCGTGGGCAACAAATGTACGCTCAAAAATGCGATAGAAATGACCCTCTCCTGCGTAACTAAGTATCGCCTGCCCGAACCCACACGTCTTGCACACCAAACGGTTGGCAAACTCAAGCTAAAACATTAGGCCCTTAGGGCCTGACATCTTCACGGGGTGTTCTCATATACCATTCTTTTATAGTGTTGGAATATCATGTTCAAGAACTTTCTTGGTGCCGATTCAGTTTGTTATTTGAGACAATATCAGCTTTGATAGTGTATGGATGATTTGCTGTCGGCAAA
>DAOWID010000440.1 GCA_030641115.1 Planctomycetota bacterium
GGCCAGGAGTTGCGGCGCGTTCTGCTCATCGCGATTGAGAATGACGAGTTCGTTTGTGACAATCGGTGAAGTACCGCTGCCAAATCTCGTCTTTGGCATTGGCAATGGCATGGTCCATTGCTGGTTACAGTCATAGTCGTAGCAAAGAAGTCCAAAAGAGCCAAAATAGATGTACAGCCGCTCGCCGTCCGTCGCAGGCGTCGCCGTGGCAGGACTGCTGACGGAGTGTACCTTCTCGATCTTCTCGGCAGGCACGACTCGACTCCATCGAATGTTGCCGCTACTGCGTTCAATACAGAACACCTGGAGATCTTTCTTTTGCTTGGTATATCCTGTTAAGAAAATGTGATCTGCCCAGATACACGGAGACGAGTGCCCCGATGGTACGGGTGTTTTCCACAGTAGGTTTTGCTCAGGCCCGAACTTGACCGGGGGATTCTGGCCTTCGGCGGCAAGACCCGAGCCGTTCGGCCCGCGAAACTGCGCCCAGCTAAGTTCGTTTGCTCGTGTCGTGTCCGCAACATGTATAAGAACCAGTGCGCCAATCAAGGCCGCCCGAACAATGTATCGTTGCGTTGTCGTATGTCACCTCCTTTATAATATTCGTCCCAGTCTGCCGTCTCTAATCAAGGACCTTTATTCTCAAATTGCGAAACGCAAGCTTGTCACCGTGACCGCAGAAACCGATGTATCCCCTCTCGCGTTTCAGGCCGGGGTGGTTTTGTCCATCCATTGTCTTCGGCGTGCTGGCCTCTTCGATATCCGCATCTACAATCGTCACACCGTTGAGTTTCACAGTGATCTGTTTGCCCTTAGCGATGACCTCCTCGTAATTCCACTGGTCGGACTCGCCGTCTTTAAGGTAACCACGTTTGGTCGGATCGGCTGGAACCACGCCGTAGATTGACCCGTGATACTGATAATCCCGCAGGGTCTTATACTGCGGCGCAGTGTTGTCCAGGATCTGCAATTCCATCCCCTGATACGCCGCATTAACATTCATAGGCGTCCGGATCCCAAGGCCGTTGTTGGCGCCGCGCGTGAGCTTAAACTCAAACCGCATGATGAAATCGCCGTACTCGCGCGCCGTGTACAGATTGCCGCCGCCGAGCTTCGGCTCGACAACAATCGTGCCATCCTTGACGACATAACCCTTGGTGTTGCCCTGCCAGCCCGTCAGGTCTTGGCCGTTGAAAAGCAGCTTGAAGCCGTCGGCCTCCTCCTGCGGGGTGAGCTTGTTGGTTATCTCACGAATAAACACGTTCCTGAAATACAGCCGGCTGCCGTGCGACTGAAGCTCTATCTGGCCATTGGGGTAAATCGGTTTATCGCGTTCCCAGTAGTTCTCCATCGCCACGCGATCAACCACCAGCACATCGTTTAGCAGCACAGTCACATCCTCGCCCCTCATAATAATCCTGAACGTATTCCACTGCCCCACCGGCTTGTCGGCCTTTGATTTCGGCTTGCTCTGCCCTTTCTTATTGTTATAGAGACCGCCTGAGCCGACCTGTGCGCCGACGCCTCTGTTTGCCGTATCCCAGATCTGTACCTGCGGTGAGCCACGCAGATAGATCCCACTGTCGCCACCCTTTTCGATCTTCCAGTCCACCAGCATCTCGAAATCACCGTAGTCCTTTGCTGTACACAGGCTGTGTCCTTTGCCGCCAAAGCAAAGCGCACCATCAACGACCTTCCAGTGCGCGCGCATATCCTCATCTGCTTTGGCCTGCGCCTTGGCCAGTTCTTCACGGCTCATTTCGCTGCGACTTTTCGGGTTGCCCACCAGCCCTTTCCAGCCCGTCAGGTCCTTGCCGTTAAACAGCGCCACAAACCCCTTCGGCGGCCGATTCAACGCTCTTTGCTCAGCCCCTGCTCCGCTTGCTGCATATCCCAGACTCCATAGAATGGCAACCAACAGAGCGACAGTCACAAATGCCTTACAGTAGTAGAATGTGCGTTTTTTCATTTTGTTTCTTCCTTTCTTGTCTATCCAAAACGTAATTTCCTGCAATAATATATGCCTAATCTCAATTTTGCATAAGCCTTGTCTGCCTACAAACCACCCACGACCCGGCTCTC
This sequence comes from Planctomycetota bacterium, assembly GCA_030641115.1. GTDB lineage: Bacteria > Planctomycetota > Phycisphaerae > Sedimentisphaerales > Anaerobacaceae > DAOWID01. Next base: position 2,083 of record DAOWID010000440.1, read on the forward strand.
CGGAAGGGTGAAAGACGGGATTCGAACCCGCGACCCCTGGAACCACAATCCAGTGCTCTTACCGACTGAGCTACTTTCACCACAAAATAGCTCCGCAGGGCAAATCAGCAAAGCCCTGCATCGCCAAAACATTCTACAGAAAAACAGTCTGTTGTCAATGATGTGCCGCCCGGCCTCTTGTTATGACGTTGCGGAGCCGAAAACTCTCGCGAAGAACACAATCGATAGCCATATCGTCAATGCTACTGCCGCTATGATGAAGACCTTTCCGGGCCCGTAGATGGCGATAAACGGTATTGCCATAGCCGTCCACAAACCGCCGCCCATAATCGGCTCGTGCAGCAGTTGTTTGCACGCAAAGGCCTCTGCTGCCGGTGTCTCATAGTCCGGGTCAACCACTCGCAACAGCAACAGTCCCGTCGCTGTTACGCCCATCGACTGGCCCATCTCAGCGATTGAACGTTCAAACCAGGCATCCCGGAAAACTCTGCGGGCCAGGAACAAAACGCAGAAAACGTTCCACGCAATGCCGGCCACCACCAGTATCAGTAATGGCACCAGTCCCGCCAGCACTATTTCGAGCCGGATCGTTGCGATTGCCGCTACGACAAGAAAGTCCAGCGCCGAGTTCTGGATTCGGCGTGTCAGGTCTATATCGATGTGCTGGTGCTTGTCGAAACGATTGGCAAGAATCTGGACGATAAGGCCGCCAAACAGACAAAGCGGGAAAAGCGGAAAGCCGCTCAGCAATTTGTGCTCGGTCAGATACGCACTGGAATTCTCGATAGCCATCAACCCCTGCTTGGCAACATAGCCCAGCCCCACAGCGATGCCGACTGCTACGATATGCAGGCTGAAGGTCTCAACGACGTCGCTGCTTACGGTGAGTCTGCCGGCACTGGGTCGGCGGTCGACGGGGATAATAGCGATGGAGTCATCTTCTTCAATATCAGCCGGCTCTCTGCGCTTCTCAACGTACCCGCGACGAACAGCCCAATTGATAAGAACCATGCCCACAATGATAGCCGACATCACCCCGAAGGTCGCACTGGCCAAGGCAAAATCCTTTCCTTCGGACCAATCATAGTGTTCAAACGTCTCGGCCATGCCGGCGGCGGTGCCGTGACCGCCTTCAAAGCCAACCTCCAGCACGCCTGCGAACATGTCCGGAAGCTGCGGAAACATCTTTCCAAGAAAAAGCAGCCAAAGACCAATTGGAATAACATATTGGCCCCACGCAACAATTTGACCATACGCCAGTTGCGACCCGGCGCTGCGCCACAAGGCCTTGAACTTCGGCAGCTTGACACCCAGGAACAGACAAGCGAACACAATGTTTATTAGATAACGCGGCAGAACGCTCCACAGCTCTGACCATTGTGACAGAGCAGCATTTATCCGGCCGACAGGTTCGCCAAGGCTGTCCATCGCAGCGACACTCTGGACGATTAGAAGCCCTAATAGGCCGCCAACAACGCAACTGGGCAGGTAAAGCCGTCGAAGCAATCTGACGCGCACCCTCAGGATATGCCCGGCACCCAACAACAAACACAGCACTACAAAAGAAATCATCGAATCCTTCCCAACAACAAAAAAGGTGCGTCAGCTAATGGCCAACCCACCCTAAAACATTATTACAAAGCCATACTCAGTTCAACCAAACTCTTATCCCCACCAAAAAGTGAATCTTATCAGGCCTGCTCATTTACGTCAATAGAGATTGCCATTGAACCGCCCTTATAAGGGGAAACCCCCCAGTAGAACTGGGGGGCTAAACTCGCAAAAATTCTCTGGACAAACTCCGCGCTTCCAATCATCCGGCCTGCGTCGGAGTTTGGAGGAAAAATATGTAATCTGCAATTTCATGCTTGACACATAGTATCATTATTGGTACTATCTAATTGTGCCACAGATTGACCGTTATACATATCGGGTAATTTGGTCCGAAGAGGATGCTCAGTGTGTGGGATTGTGTGCGGAGTTTCCAAGCTTGAGCCATCTGGCCTCCACCCCGGAGAAAGCTCTACGCGGAATTCGCAAGGTTGTAGCCGATGTTACGGAAGATATGCAAGCCAATGGTGAATCTGTGCCGGAGCCACTTAGTTCGCGACAATACAGTGGCAAATTCATGGTTCGCGTCCCTCCCCAGGTACACCGTCAACTCGCGCGTGAGGCCGCTGAGGGGAATATTAGCCTGAATCGGCTGGTTAATGCTAAATTGTCTTCATGAAGTCACGTTGGATGCGTTTTTGCCCATGCCGTCCTTTCGAAACGCAAAGACCCAGAAAACAGACCGCAAAAGATGCCTGACCCTTTTAGTTCTGCTGGCTAAAATATTTTATATATTTTGGCGTATTTTTTATTTGCATCCTCTTTTTCTGGCTGGTAACATCCTACTTCAATTGAGGGCAAACTTCAGATTTTTGCAGGACAAAGTATATTGTGCGGGTCTTAATTTTGCGTTGATTTGGCGCCCGACGGGGACGGAGTCTAGGAAGCCAGCGGTGATATACGATTAAACTCTGGCTTGTTGGGTGTGAATATTATAAGGCTATCAGAACATTTTTGGACTATCTGTGTGCCTCTACCATTGTGGTAAACGCAAAGACCCGAGCTTTGAAACAATGAGGTAGGCCTGAAAGCAGATGGGAAAGTAAAGCAGAGCAACAGGAAGATAGACAATGATTGATTACATCGTAGATTACGGCGTATCAATAGGTATTGTAATTATTCTATTTATCATAATTATCTTTTTTTATTTGAATAATAACAAAAAAACAAAATTGTTTAAAAAACTTAACGCATTTGATGAAAAATTTCTTACACCCTTGGAGTTTCCGGTAAGAATTTTAAATATAGTTAAATCTATTCTCATACTCGTATTGTTCCTTTGTGGTGCGCAGGCTAGTGCGTCTATTAAGGATATCCGAACAGCCCAGAAAAGTATATGTGAAAAGATAAGCAAGGTTGATAGCAATGTAAGAAAGAGCGAGGAATACCTTAACAAATGTATGCAAGATAACACAGAAACAATAATTGACAGACTTGATTGCTTGTTGTGTAACGAAGAACCGAATAACGTCAAATAGATTCTTCAGTCAATATAAAAAGGGGGGATATTAAATCTGCTAATTGAGTTTTTATATTTGTTGAGCCAGTGTAAGAATTAGAAAAGTTCTTAATAAAACCAAACGCTATAGTCATACCAGTACTGAAGAGAAGGTTTTTTTCCTCAGATTCCCACAGAACGCAATCACTTGGCGAAGCATAACCCTCTGTCACACCGCTTTTGGCAGGCACAAGATGGAGTCTGATTGGCGTTCCCAATTGCGGGAGAGTTGATTTTATCGGTAATTCCTGCATCCGCTGCACTGATCCTGCCCGCCCTATCAGCGACCAAAAGGCTGATTTTATGGGTCAGTCCCACTTTTTTTTCTGTTTTTGTTCTTGACATCTGTTCCAGGAACCGTTAACATCAATTACTGTGTGTGGTGGCTCAATGGAGGAAGGTCACACCGCGGACTGCTGACTTATCCAGTCGTGCAAGGAAGCACGTTCCGTGCCAGTGGTGTACATCAGTTGACATCCGCAAGATTTCTCCTCCATAGCCTGGCACTTCGGCATGAGTGTGGGTTTTGTCCGTCGGATGAATCTTAATAATTATCGTCTTAAAAAACCTGAAACCGGCAAGATCAGTCTCTGGAGGAGGTTTTTTTATCAGCCTCGTAACATCAGGATTTTGTTGTTTTCGTCTGCCTAAGGGGTGGGGGTCTGCGCTTATCGTGTCAGCTATTAATACGGTCAAATCTAAAGATTCGTTAAGTTTCAAAACCTACTTTGCCGACAAAGGTAATATCTGTGTTTACGTAGCAGACGGATTAAATTGGGCGAGTAATTTTCTTCAAGGATGCAAACAAAAAGGGGATTGCTGCTCCGCAAACTTTATTTCTACATTAAAATTCACTCCTGAGGAATAAAATGGCTTATAAAATGACTTATCGAACGAAAATTAACATATTATTGTTTGCTGCATTGGGCTTTTTAGTCGTTTGTCTTTTTAATCAACACAGTAGAGCCAAGATGGCACAGGAAGAATTTACACTTCGAATGGGGTATCCTCTCCTTGTGCCGCTTATAGAACTTAAGTCAGAATCGGGCGTGGCATACGATACAGCAATTAAAGTTCATCATGAATTGCTGAGCCAATGCATCGAGGCTACAGAGGACCGCCGGCCGCCATTACCCTTACGGCTGTTTTCTTTTTCCTCCAAAACGATAAACTTTAAAGAACTGAAGAGACTGGAAAATGAGTTGGGCAAACCGCTAAAAGATGAGGAGGGGAAGCTACTACACGGTGAGGAAAAGAATGAAGAGGCTCGCCGTCGAATTGAGAAATTAAAAAAACCTGCCACCGAACTTCTTGTTGAGTTGCAACAATTGTTAACCAAACAAATTATGCCCTCGAGGCGCAAAAAGATACCTGCTGGCTTGCGGGAAGATGTCGACAAAGTACTTAAAGAGTCGCAGGATAAAGTAGAGCTTTACATATCGGGCATTGAGAAGAATATCGAACTCAAGAAAAGTGTAGAACATTCTGCGTTGGTTTGTCATGAAAACAGAAAGGCCGCATCTCTTTCGTTTCTTACTTCCTACATGTACGAGGACTTCTTTTTTGTTACCAAAGAAATGCTTATACGGTTCAGAGAAGATATAGACCAAACTATCCATTATAATAACATTTTGTGTAAATCATTATCATCGTCGGAGGACAAAGGCAATAAAGCTGACATTAAACGCCTTGGATCGTACACTCAAAGTGAACTTCGCAGGCTGGATCTAGTGCAAGCGATCATAGATGATGATATGCAAAAAGCCCAGGAATTGCTGTTAGCAGCAATGAAAAAAGCCATTTCCGAAGAGAAGAATCTGGTTGAAGTTCACTGATTCTCTCATCTCCCAGATACATACTTCAAGTCTATCATCTCCTACTAAATAATACAAGAAATAGTAACAAATAGGGAAAAACTATTGACAGTCACCCAGGCTTGCCTGAGCCACGCCTCGGCAGCCTATTTTTAATAGAACCCTCACTTCCAAAGCATTTCCCTCACTGCCGGCCTAACCAAATCAATTCCTTTTCGTCATTCTGACGAACTTCACCAGATACGACCCACCAGCGACGAGCGACTACTTCACTGCCGCTTGTGCGGCCGCCAATCTTGCAATTGGCACCCGGTACGGAGAGCAGCTTACGTAGTTCATTTTCACCTTATGGCAGAATTCGATGGACTTGGGGTCGCCGCCGTGCTCGCCGCGAGTCGTATGGCCCCTGCCACAGGTGCAGGGGCTAATCAACTGACGACTTGTGACTTGTGTCATCTGACTGCTGCTTGCGCCGGCGGCTGTGCGGCAATATGGGATTACTTATTTCGAGGTGCCGGGAGATTCAGGGCGGCGTAATCGCCGTATAGCTCCTGCGCCTTGGCATTATAGGCGCTGGCGGCCGTTTTCTCATCATCAAAATAGCCAATGAATATCTTGGTGCCCCTGCAGTATATCTCGGTGTGCCATTTGCCGACGCGCTTTGACCACGACACTCCCTTATATTGCGAGCTGTAGTTGCCCTTTTGCTTGCGTTTGTTCCAGCTATTCTGGAGATTTGTGACGATTCGAAGATTGGCCCTGCGATTATCCAAGCCGTTATGATTGATATGGTCGATGAATTTGCCTTGCGGAACATCTAATATTGCGCGATGCATTCTTATCTTTTTTCGGCTGCCGTCGCTTGCCTTGACCATGCGTATGGCGTAAAGGCCCCTTCTGCTGCGCATCGCAAACCATTTGAACCTGGCAAGCTCTTCGTAATCTTCTGGATCCACTATTGCGAACTTGCCCTGGGTAAGGGGTATCCTGCGGAAGGGATAGCCGTACCGCAGTCTGCGGTAACACAGCAATACCCATACACCGAACCGGTAAATAAACTCCGGCAGGAAAATCCTTACCTGGATCTGGCGCACTGGCCCTGTTGCCTCCACACGAAAAGGGCACGAATTAGAACCACGGATTACACGGATTGCACGGAGGGGATAGCCACGAATTTTCGCTAATTATATTTAGCACCGCGTTTTCCCGGGATTCTGCCTTTTTACTTTTGAATTTCTTTACAGGCGTGTATCTGCTGATACGATTCGTGGGACTTCTGTCCCTTTTCGTGCCCGCTGCCGCGTCTTGCGGCGCGAGTCGCAACGGCAAGCCCGTCCGAGGGCTTGGCATCCCCCCAATCTTGTTAATATTATACCATATTTCCTGCTTTTGTTCAATAATTATCTAACAACACGGTAAAAAAACGACCCAAGACAGAGTTGAAACAGTGGTCAAATTGGCCTGAGTCAGAGTTTGCAGGAAAAATCTGTAAAAATTTGCAATTTCATGCTTGACATATAGTATCATTATTGCTACTATCTAATTATGGCAAGGATTGACGATATTCTGCATGGTATGCAAAAAGATCCGAAAGGAGTGCGCTTCCAAGATCTTTGTCAAGTGTGTGATCACTACTTTGGGACTGCACGGCAGCGCAGCAGTAGTCATCGCATTTACCGGATGCCCTGGCAAGGTGATCCTCGCGTCAACATCCAGAATGAAAAAGGTATGGCTAAAGCCTACCAGGTTAGACAGGTGCTCAAAGCTATCGAGAGGTTGCAATATGAAAACACTACCAAAGATTGACCGTTATACATATCGGGTAATTTGGTCCGAAGAGGATGCTCAGTGTGTGGGATTGTGTGCGGAGTTTCCAAGCTTGAGCCATCTGGCCTCCACCCCGGAGAAAGCTCTACGCGGAATCCGCAAGGTTGTAGCTGATGTTACGGAAGATATGCAAGCCAATGGTGAATCTGTGCCGGAGCCGCTTAGTTCGCGACAATACAGTGGCAAATTCATGGTTCGCGTCCCTCCCCAAGTACATCGTCAGCTCGCACGCGAGGCCGCTGAGGCCGATATTAGTCTGAATCGGTTGGTTAATGCCAAATTGTCTTCATGAAGTATTCGCCCACCCCTGCAATTCTTAGGCGGGCGCCTTCGCCAGCCTAAATTTCCCAGTGTCCTCAAGCTGCTAAAGCCGGAGTTTATCCGCCGTGCTGAAAGTCCGCCGTAGGCGGGGCGGAACCGAGCCGCACATAAATATCATGGAGAATTTGCCCTGACTAATTTTAAGAAACCGTAGGATGCGGCTTGTCCCACCAATCATATTGCGGTGTGCTCTGCACACCCTGCCGATTTAGTCAGATATATCAAGGTAAGAAGACATCCAAGCTGATGTAATTGCACATATCTTTTGCGATTTGTTCAGCGTAGTGCCTTTGGCGGGAATTGGAGTTAGTTTGGCAAGCAGCTTTTCTACAAAATATTCCTGATCCTTTTTATTCTCCTGTTTAATTTTCTTGAGGCAGGCGTAGCAGTTTATGGTATTACATTTCCTGGATAATTTTCTTAAAAGGTTTTAATACAAGATGATCTGGAGGCCACACTTTTGCTTTAAACGCAAGGCCAATCGGCTTACCAGCAGAATCGCTTTTGCCTGCTAAAAAACAATGAAGTCTGTTCTTGTGAATACGAGGAAGTTGTTCGCCTTTGCCCTTTGCACATTCCAAATAATCATCCACACATTTCATAATGGGATCATTTTGAACGGTCGAAAGACATAAGTGTTCGAGCGTTCCTTTTTTTAGTTTGGGACCAGGGAAAATCATAAACGCAACTTTCATGGAGAATTTTTGGGTATTGGTGTATTTAAATGATTCTTGAGGTATTGGAATATTGGCAGAGTTTTTGTTATTAGCATGCTTGATGGCGTCTTGTATACTCATAATAGCTGCATCGGCATTTGTTTCGGCATCACGGGATATTACTATCGTATTGACTTCGTCAAATTTATCCATATTGGTTAAGTCTGAGAGAAAGTTTGGTAGCTCATCATTGCCTCCAAAGTTCATTACTTGAACATTTTTGACCTGTCGATAAAAGTTGCATGCGTGACAAAAGAAGTGATAAGCATCCTTTCCTTCGGCAAGAATGAGTTTTTCTTTTTCTATTGGCTCAGGTCTGGGCAAACTATCTTACCTCCAGATTTGTTTTCATTGCAGTACCGATCATATCATAGTTTGACAGTTTGGCAGATATATCCTCACCTTTTCGATGCAGACGGATATATCTGAAGTCCTCAGGCATTTCAGAAAGCCCTTCGTGTGCTGCCTGGAGGCATTCGTAGCTATGAGTTGTGGTGATAAGCTGGCAATCATATTTGAGAAGTGCCTTGCCAAGAGCCTCCCAAATCTTGGGTATAATAGAATAGTGAAGACCGTTTTCTATTTCATCGAGAAGAATGATGCGGTTAGTTGAATGTGTGATAGCAACTATAAGAGACAAGAGTTTTTCCATGCCTTCACCCATAAAATTGATTGGACGAGTACGCATGTCGCCTTTGAGTTTGCCATGAACAAGTGAATTTGGGCCTTCTGTGATGATTTTGAGGCTTTCAAGACGAGGCTCAATTATCCTGAGAAATTCAACAGCTTCATTTTCCCGATCTTGTCGTGCTAAATTGCTGAATTGCTTTGCAATTTCACCTGGTTGGTTGTGCTCTTTACTTGGCAAAAAACTGGCCATATATAGTGGAATTTTAGAAGGTTTTGTTTTACATACAACGGTAGGGCGGCTTTGGTTATTGGGGTCACAGAAATGATATAGAATGATTTTTTCACCTGATTTTGCGGTATATTCAATTTCCACAGCTAAAGTAGTAAGTTCCTCATCTGTAGATATTTGCTGTTCTTCAGTTTGGACCGTCATTGAAGGTGGAGGTGCAAATTCTCGATTAAACCGAACTGTTACTTGTTCAGGGTTGTCATTTATAGTTAAAGAAACAAGGATTTCCCCATCCTTAGCATAATCGCAAAATATTGGGCCCCATATTGCTTCCGTTGTTAGAGTAATTTGTTTAATTCCTCGCCGACTATATTGATTTAGAACCGTACTCGGATTACGCTGATCCAGGAAAAGAAAAAGAGCTTCGAGCAGAGCAGTTTTGCCTACGTTGTTTCGACCTGAAATTAGTGTTATGCGGCCAAGTTCGGGAACGGTGAGGTTCTTGAAGCATTTGAAATTTCTAATCAGAATATCTGTTACCATTTTAAGGTGTCCTTTGAAATCAAGGTGTTTTCAACACTCTTCTGAGTATAGTATTAAGTCAAAAGTGGATTCTGCGTGATTTAAGCAGATTTGTCAAATCTTTTTACAGCAAGGTTTTCGATTCAGGCATATTGATCTCCAGAGTGTACAGAGGACGCAGAGATAGCTGTTAGTTCGTAGATGGGAAACGCGGCGCTAAATATTTTTGGATTCGTGAAACTAGGGACAGTGGAGCTGTTGAAAAAATCAGCCTTAAGCGCCGTCTATTTTTAAGACATGCTCTACTTGCAAACCATTTCTCTTACTGCCGGCCTAACCAAATCAATTTCGTATCTCGTCATTTATTCCTTTGGATTTTCTTCGTGCCCTTTGTCCTTCGTAGTAGTCTCATGCTCCGTAGCGATACTTCGCAGAGGAACACTACTACGGAGAATGGATCTGTGGCAAAATATCTTCGTGCCTTAGAGTCTTCGTGGCCATGAAAAATTAGAAACCTATCGCGAAGCGATTCCGCAATTTTACACTTTCAATTTTCATTTCTACTTTTCTGTCACTGCCGCTTGTGCAGCCGCCAGTCTTGCAATTGGCACCCGATACGGAGAGCAGCTTACGTAGTTCATTTTTACTTTATGGCAGAATTCGATGGACTTAGGGTCGCCGCCGTGCTCGCCGCAGATTCCCACTTTCAGGTCGGGTCGGCTGGACCTTCCACGTTTGATTCCCATGTCTACCAATTGACCTACGCCCTCCTGGTCGAGCGTTTGGAACGGCTCCGCCGGAAGAATATTCTTGGAAAGGTAATCGGGCAGGAATTTGCCGGCATCGTCGCGGCTGTATCCGAAGGTCATTTGCGTCAGGTCGTTCGTCCCGAACGAGAAGAACTCCGCGACTTCAGCCACCTCATTGGCTGTAAGAGCAGCCCTTGGAATCTCGATCATCGTCCCAACAAGGTACTTAACACGCACCCCAGCCTTCTTCAGCACGGCTTTAGCGGTATCGACCGCTACCTTTCGCTGGTTCTCCAGCTCCGCCTTGGTTCCAATAAGCGGAATCATAATTTCGGGGTGCACCTTCACGCCTTGCTTCGCTACTCGGCAGGCCGCTTCCATAATCGCCTGTACCTGCATAGCCGTAATTTCCGGATACGTGATGCCGAGACGACAGCCTCGATGTCCTAACATAGGGTTCAGCTCGTGCAGAGATTGTACCTTATCCTTGATCGCTTTTGCGGAAACGCCCATCTCCTTAGCCATTTCCCTCTGGCTGGCCTCATCGTTGGGCAAGAACTCATGCAACGGCGGGTCTAACGTGCGAATAGTAACCGGCAGCCCATCCATAACCTTGAAGATGCCGGTGAAATCTTTTCTCTGAAGCGGAAGCAATTTCTTCAGGGCCTTTTTTCGACCAGCCTCATCATCAGCTAAGATCATCCGCCGCATAGCCGTAATGCGGTCCGGGCCAAAGAACATGTGTTCGGTCCTGCAAAGACCAATACCCTGGGCCCCAAACTTCCTCGCCATTCGGGCATCCTGCGGGTTATCAGCATTTGTTCGAATGCCTAACCTGCGGACCTTGTCAGCCCATGACATGAGTTTCTTGTAGTGTAGGTTCTTTTCCGGATCGACTGCCACCAGACCGACCTTGCCGCCGTAGACGATACCCTTTGTACCGTTCAGAGATATCCAGTCCCCTTCGCGCAGATTCTTTCCATTCACGGAGAGAACCTTCTTCGCGGAGTCAATGTTCAGGGCCCCGCAGCCGACGATACAGCATTTACCCCAGCCTCTGGCAACCAGCGCAGCGTGGCTGGTCATACCGCCTTTCGCTGTCAGAATTGCCTGGGCGGCGCGCATGCCGTGCACATCTTCCGGACTGGTCTCGTCCCGGACGAGGACGACCTGTTTGCCCTTGTCGGCCCAGGCCTCCGCATCGTCCGCGGTAAAGACGATCTGGCCGATTCCACCACCCGGACCCGCCGGCAATCCGCCGGCCAGTTTCTCAGCCTTCTTTTCGGCCTTGGGGTCCAGCATCGGGTGCAGAAGCTCGTCGAGCTGTTCCGGCTTGACACGCATGATCGCCTCCTCTTTGGAGATAAGGCGGCCCTGACACATCTCCACAGCCATTCTCACCGCGGCTACGCCGTTGCGTTTGCCAACCCGCGTCTGGAGCATGAAGAGCTTTCCATCCTGAATCGTAAATTCGACATCTTGCATGTCGCGGTAGTGTTTTTCCAGCTTCGTGCGGATTTTGGCCAATTGATTGTAGAGCTTGGGCATCAGCTCTTGCAGAGAGGGAAGGTGCTTAGAGGCGTCCGTTTTGGAGACCTCGTTGATTGCCTGCGGCGTCCGGATACCGGCTACTACGTCTTCTCCCTGAGCGTTTACGAGGAATTCGCCGTAGAATTTATTTTCGCCGGTCGCCGGGTCGCGGGTAAATGCAACGCCCGTAGCGGAGTTGTCGCCCATATTGCCGAAGACCATCGTCTGGATGTTTACCGCCGTCCCCCAATCGGCGGGAATGTTTTCGATCCTGCGATAGGCCACCGCCCTCTTGCCGTTCCAGGAGTGGAAAACCGCTGAGATGGCGCCCCAGAGCTGGTCGTAAGGGTCATCCGGAAAATCTTTCTTAAGAACCTGCTTGACCTTCCGCTTGAAGATATTGACCAGCTTCTTCAAATCATCGACGTCCAGTTCCGTGTCGTCCTTCACGCCTTTGGCGCTCTTGGCCTTTCGCATTTCTCTTTCGAGTTGTTGTCGAATACCCATGCCTTCCTCGGGTTCGATCCCTGCTGCCTTTTCCATAACCACATCGGAATACATTGTGATCAGGCGTCGGTATGCATCGTAGACGAATCTCTCGTTGCCTGCCCCGGCGATAATTCCAGGGATCGTAGCGGAAGTCAAACCGATGTTGAGCACACTCTCCATCATACCCGGCATCGATATGCGAGCTCCGGAGCGCACAGAGAAAAGCAAGGGGTTCTTAGTGTCGCCGAACCGGCTGCCCATGATTTTCTCGACCCTTTGCAAAGCAGTTTTGACTTCGCCTTCAAGGCCTTTTGGATATTTTCCAGGGGTATTCATGAAGTGAGTGCAGACCTCGGTTGTAATTGTGAATCCGGGAGGAACAAGAATGCCTAACTTGGACATCTCGGCCAAATTAGCTCCCTTACCTCCCAGAAGCTCTTTCATTTTTGCGTTGCCTTCAGCTTTGACGTCGCCGAAGAAATACACCATTTTCTTTGCCATGCTAAGAATCTCCTTTTTGGTAAAATTACATATTCACAGAACCTCATGAGCCGTTGGATGGTACTTCGAGTCTCCTTGTATTCATCTAACAAACAGTTCCACAGGGAAAAAAGAACGCTTAGTGTATTGTCTCCAGCCAGGTATGTCAACCGCATTGGGATATTCCGGCCGTTTTGTTCCGAGCTAACCCTGACGAGCCGGAACCAAACAAGATTCGATAAAAGGCTGACGCTTCAACGAAACCACCTTCGGCGGAACTGGTTTTAGACGGGATTAACAGGATTATATTTTGGCGGATGTTTTATCCTGTCAATCCTGTCCGAAAAATACAAATTCCTACAAGATCGAGTTAATAAATGCTCTGTTTAGCGGCTCGGCTTGGTTGTCGCCGAAATCCGAAAACTCGCGCTTGACATCGGCCCTCAGTTTGCATATCCTGTTCATTAACGCAAGAAGCATCGGGGATTTCTTATACAGGCAGAAACTCCCATCAAATGGGTGAGCACTTGGAAGAAGAAAAGAGGACATTCTACTTTTTTCCGATTGGAAGCGAAAATGGCGACGTAGACGGCTATAAATCAGAAAATAGTAGGCAAAAATGCAGAGGCAGATTATGACAGAACAGGAACAACAAGGACAAGGTGGGGGCATAACGCCGAAGGTGCTCAAGAGTGCGATGAAGGCGTTCAAGAAGCGGCTCAAACTCACTGCCCTGGATGACGATTCGCACCTTGGACGTGGGGCGCTTTCGGGCGGGCCTACGGGCGTGTTTGCGATAAGGCCGCCCAGCCAGTTTCCGCAAGAGGTCTGGGATGAATTGTGCAGGCAGGGAAAACTGCGCGACAGCGGGCACGGTTTGTATGAATTGGTCAAAGTCTCCTAAGTCCTTGGGGGGATCCCTCTCCCAAATGCAAGAGATTAGACACAAGACGCAATTTGGGATTTATTATTTACTAAATACGACATACTACATACGATATACGAGCGACGAATAGTGTTTCCCGTTTTATACAGACCGTATAATCATTGTTCGGTGGAAAAGGAGGCCTAATATGCTTTTAATGAGCACTATTGGCTGGATAGTTGTTGGTGTGGCTGTTGTGATTTTGGCTGTGGTTATTGGAGTGAAAATAAAACAAAGATATTTTTAGAAAGGAGGGTTTTTTCACTGGGTTTTTAGTTTGAAAATGTAAGGTAGGGTGCCTGCTTGTTTGGCCTTGGCAGGCAGGAACCCCAGTGAGATAGTGAAAAAAGATCTCACGGGTTAAAAACTTCCTGCAAAGGATAGAAGTCTGTTCCCCGCCAGAGCCATGCGGGGACAAGCTTTGCGTTCTATAGAGGCTGTATAATCATCGTTGGCCACGTGAGGAGACAAACGTACGAACGATTGTCTTGAGGTCGGAAAAGAATATGCGTATCTCCTTTGAATCGCTATTCGTGCGCTAGAGATTGATATGGAGCAAGTGGATAAGAAACAGATTGAGCAAAGCACGACCCCCGAAGCGCTCTACAGTGCTATCGAGAAATGTTCTGCGGCATCAGAGGACTTAAGCCGTGAGAGTGCATACAGAGAAGCTCGAAATGCCTTGATACGGTTTCGCAAGGTGTACAGTAAGTTGCCCGCTCTGCCCGAGCACCAAGAGAATGCGATAGCAGGATTACAGGAGGTAATGGATTGGTGTGTTCGGGCAATTGACATTGTCGACCATATGGTTGATGACATGGATGGGGATGTTATTGAGAGTTTCATTCGCAAGCTTAATAAACTTAAGGGACTACCTGCGTCGGGCTTTCCGAAAATCCATAAAGACGCTTGGAAGAACGCCGAAGACAGGGCGCAAAGGATACTCGATAAGTACCAAGCAGGCAAGAAGAGGCCACGAGGACTTGACACTTTTAGTTATTGCTCCAAGCGTACCAGATTTTTTTACGCTGCGTCGATAATGTCAAGCCTTGCAGACGTTGCCGATAGGAAAGCTGGAAGGCCCAACAGGTGGTCGCATCTGCTGGCCCGTAATTCGATTGCCGCTGACCCACGGAGTAAACAGATAGAGGATGCACATACGGAAATGGCTTTCTATAGGGCGGTCGAAAGAATATACAGGCTGATGGACTCGGACTACACTACTGCTCTTGCCAAATTACAGAAGAGAATTACCAAGGTGTTCGAAGAGTTGAACAAATTGAATGCTACAGATACGGGAGACTTGGTTGACAAGTACGATGAGTTGAAGGGACTCAAGTTGCAGGATCGCATTGATGGATTGGCACGTGCTTACTCCATCGACTCTATTGTTGATACAGCACTATTTGGTCCGAATCTGGACTTGGCTTTTGGGGGCGAGGCAAGAGAGGCATTGGTCGATGGGGTGGTAAAGACTCTGCATAATATTAGCAGAGAAATCAAAGAGAAATCGCGAATGAAGAAGTCAAAAAACGCCGAAAATGCTGGAGGGAGCGTGCTTACAATGCCGGTAAGGTCAAGTAAGGAGAATTGGGAAGCCATAAGAGTTGAATATGGCATAAGCAAGAAGGATTTTGGCAAGAAGATTAACTTTGTGTCGGACTCGTTCAAAAGGAAACTCATATTTCGTGATGTTGAACACGCGTTCGTGTTAGCATCGGAGAGTTTTGCGAAATCCGCTGTTATCTTAGCCGGAGGTGTAATCGAGGAACTACTGAGACTCTATCTGAAAGACAAGAACATCGCAGCGGCAGGTAATACGTTTAATGAGTATATTAAGGCCTGTGAACAGAATGAGCTTTTACAAACAGGTATTGGAAAGTTGTCGCATTCCGCAAGAGAGTTCAGGAATTTTGTGCATCTTTGCAAGGAAAGTACCAGAAAACACAGCATTACCAAGGCAGCTGCAAAGGGTGCAGTTTCCTCTATATTCACTATTGCCAACGATTTCTAGGAGATGGTGGCAGGCAGTGGGTAGCGGGGGTAACGCGGCACGCTCTTCGACAAGCTCAGGGCAGGCGACCTGCCGGTCGGAGCAGAAAAAGAATTCCGAATTTTCATTCTCCGCAGGGCTGCCGCCATTTAAATGAAGCCGACATTCACCGTATAACGGTGTTCTCTTGAGAAAGCATTCTGGCGAGGCAACTCTCTGGTTGTTAGTTGTGGGCAAATTACGTTTTCGAGGCATCGAGCCAGTCCTCGAGATTCTTGGCAAGAATAACCACGTCCTTCTTGTTCATAATGTGCTCAATAATCGCGGGCTTTACCTTAAGCTTTAGCATCGCCTTGTGCGTTCTATCCCAGAGCTGGGTCTGCTTAGCTTTGCTGTTGGCAAGGTAAAGCTGGCTCACCAATTCCTGCAGCCTGGTCAGCGTTATTGCGTCGAGATTGTCATAATATCTCGAAATAACGTCCCGCTGATAAGTTGAATAGTCTTTGCCAGCCATTTTAAGTCAATTACCTCAAAATCATCTCTTTGTCACTGTTTTGTTCATTTCCTGCTCAACATGATTTGCGATTATACGGATTCTGGACTGGATTTCAAAAAAATATGTATTGCTTGACCCCGACTCTCTCACCCTAAACCGTAGTAAGTAAGCTTTGTGATGCGGGCTGGCGAGGCAGCCACTAATTACTTGCTTATTTTGAGCAGACCGGATAATATCACAGTCCAAAGTAAATACTTGAAGCAGAATGAAAAATAGAAAATATCCGCATTGTGGCGGCTATTGATTGAAAGCCGGCAGATCCGGCAGGCGTTTTCTCAAAAGAAAGGGGATAAACAGAATGAACATTTATGTAGGGAATTTATCGTTTGACGTCGCCGAAGACGAATTAAAAGAGCTTTTTGAGCCGTTCGGCCAAGTCACAGAGGTCCGTCTAATAATGGATAAGTTCAGCGGTGAATCAAAGGGGTTCGGATTCATTGAAATGCCCTCTAAAGAGGAAGCAGAAAAAGCTATCGAAGAACTGAACAACAAAGACATGAAGGGACGGGCAATGACTGTCAACGAGGCAAAGCCGAAGACCGACCGTGGTGGTAGAGGTGGAAGAGGTGACCGTGGCGGCGGCGGAGGACGAGGTGGTTTTGGCGGCGGAGGTGGCCGTGGCGGAGGCGGAGGCCGCTACTGAC
>DAOWID010000271.1 GCA_030641115.1 Planctomycetota bacterium
GAAAATAATGATTGTAAATCATTATTTAAGATAAATTTACGTATTTTGCCGAAGCCTTCTAGATGATTGTGAAAGGAGATAAAAAATGGACAATATTAGAGTGAGCCGGCGTCAGTTTGTGCGCGATAGTGCGATGGCCGCAGCCGGTGTAGTTGCGGGGCTGGGTGCCGTGGCCGGCCAAAGCACCAACGCCGCCAGTAGCAAGGTAGTCGATACATCGAAGATTCTCAATTACAACTCGAACATGGAGTACCGCCGGCAGGGCAAGACGAACCTGATGGTCTCGGCTGTCTGCTTGGGTGGGCACTCAGGCAGCAACGACAAGCAGCGATACGAAATTGTCGGCCGGTGTATCGACGCCGGCATCAACTACATCGACGCGTGTACGAAGGGCGAAGTAATAAGAGATGCCAAGGCTCTGAGAGGACGCCGCGACAAGATGTACTTGTCGCTGTCACACTGTGGGCGAGAGACACGGCATCCGGATTACCGAACGGCAAAGAAGCTGCTGGAAAGCCTGGATGAAGTGCTGAGAGATGCGAAAGAGGATTACACCGATTTGTGGCGTGTCACCTGCTACGAGCCCGGCGGCAGACACACGTTCAATACAGTGTGCGAGATGG
Source organism: Planctomycetota bacterium (assembly GCA_030641115.1). Taxonomy (GTDB): domain Bacteria; phylum Planctomycetota; class Phycisphaerae; order Sedimentisphaerales; family Anaerobacaceae; genus DAOWID01. The sequence continues at coordinate 624 of DAOWID010000271.1, forward strand.
TTGAGGCGCTTGAGAAAGCGAAAAAGCAGGGCAAAGCCCGGTTCGTTGGGTTCTCCACACACGACCGCCGCTGGATAAAGTTCATGATTGAATACTTCGATCAAATTGAGTGTATCTGCTTTCCTTTCACTACTATGAGTAAGAGGGCTCAAACAGACAGTGTTTTCCCGGCTCTGAAGAAGTGTGACGTAGGCGCTTTCGGCATCAAGCCCTTTGCGGCAGCCTCACTATTCACAGGCAACCGAGAAGAAGACAGTAAGCGTGCTCGCCTGGCCATCCGGTACATCCTGCACAGCAACACCGTGATACCTATCCCAGGCATGAACAGGGTCAGTGAGGTGGATACCGTGGTTCAGGCGGTGAAGGAACGCCGCCAACTGGACCTGAAAGAAAGGGCCGAGCTGGAAAACGCCGCCAATGAAACGTGGGCTAAATTACCATCCCACTATCAATGGCTCAAGACCTGGGAATACGTATAATCGGTACCGTCCAGATTATTGAGCATCTGTGATAAGAGGATAGCGGCAGTACTTACCTCGTCGCTTGGAGTAATAACAAGAGTTTTGCAAAAGTTCAGTAATAACCAGGGATGCAAAGCATGAGATGTCGTCTCTTGATACTTATTCTGGCGGTTATAGCTTTTGCAGTAGCGGGCTGTGAGCAAACAGAGGCCGAACAAGAACCGAAAACGAGCCTGGAGCCTGTGGTAAGTGAGGCAGCCACAGCCGATGATGAGCCACTGCTGCTTGACGATGAGCCTCCGTTGTTACTTGACGATGAGCCTGCGTTGTTACTTGAGGACGGTCCAGATGCCGAGCCGACAGCCGGAGCGGACAACAGCCGTTGCTTCGTCTGCCATATTAACTACGCGCAAGAGGAGATTGCGGTTATCCATGCACGGGCCGACATAGGCTGTAATGACTGCCACGGCGATAGCGACGAACACATTGCGGACGAATCCTGGGCCTCGGGCGGCAACGGTACGGCGCCTGATATCATGTATCCTCGGCCAAAGATTAATCCGTTCTGTATGGGTTGTCACCCTAAGGATAAGATCGACGCCACGCAGCATGAGCCTCTCTTCGCTGACACCGCGCAGGAAAAATATTGTACCGATTGCCACGGCAGTCACCGCCTGACGCGTCGCAAATGCAAGTGGAAGTAGGCTGTGCCTGTTCTGTCCGGCTTTCGCTGTATGTACGGGCAAATCGAGCGCGGCTGCTATGTTATGATGTCCTGATTTAGGGTAGTTTACAGTTCGAGTCTATTGTCTTTTTCACCACCGCGGCAGGTTGGCAAAACGGTTTACGCAACTAAATAGTATCTGCTGCGGAAAGCCGAAACTGGCAATGTCACCCCTGCGAGGGACCCCGCCTTGCGGGAAGCCAAAGCAGGGGTCTACAGCGAAAAAACTGGATTCCTGCTTTCGCAGGAATGACAAATGCTGTTTCCGCAACAGCAACTAAATAAGATATCTTGAAAGCGATACCTGCTAATGACATGAGTCAGTTTGCGTAAGTTGAAAAAGTACGAAAGGTTGATTTATGGCTAAGATGCTTCGAGGTGTTTATGTCGTTCTCTGCACGCCGTTTACCGAAGATGACAAGGTAGATGAGACAGCATTGAGAACGCATGTTAGGCACCTTGTCGATGAAGGGAAAATTCACGGCATTATCCCAAACGGCAGTACCGGTGAGTTTGCCGCACTGTCTGAAGCCGAACGCAAAGCAATAGCTGAGATTGTTATCGATGAAGTTGCCGGCAAAGCGCCGGTCGTGGTCGGTACCGCGTCGGTCTCCACCAAAGACACGATCATGTACACACAACATGCTCAAAAGGCTGGTGCAGATGGGGCGATGATCGTTGCACCGTATTACTGTCACCCGAACGATGAAGAAATCTTTGGCCATTACAAAAGCATTGCAGAGAACACCGACATTGAGATCGTTGTCTATAACAATCCGAGCACGTCGGGAGTAGACATGCAGCCGGAACTGATCGCCCGCTTGGCTGAGTTTGAAAGAATCTCATATATTAAGGAAAGTTCAGGTGATATGACCCGTGTGGCTGAGATACAAAGGCTCTGTGGTGACAAGATGAGGGTGTTCTGCGGCTGCGACAACCTGTCACTGGAAATGTTCATGATGGGAGCGGTAGGCTGGATCGTACCTGCCGGAAATATGATTCCTCAATTGTGCGTTGAGCTCTATGAGCTTGCCACGATAAAAAAGGATTTTGAAAAAGCCAGGGAATTATACTCCAGATTGCTGCCATTGTTTACTCTGTTTGAAACGACCGGACAGTATGTCCAATTAACCAAGGCCGGTCTACAGATTCTTGGCAGACCTTACGGCGTTCCCAGAAAACCCTTATTGCCACCTACGGACGAACATAAACAGCAGCTTAAGGAAATATTGGCAGCACTTGCGATGTAAAGTCTTTCCCGCCTGGTTGACAAACCAAATTTGATAGAAATCATCCTCCGCCCATCGCCGGCGGAAATATATAGACCAAGTCACACTTGTCGTCAGGATGGTTTTTCAGGTACTTGGCAAATATGCTCATGAGTTTCACATTAACGACCATCAATGTACCTCATCGCACTGTTCTTAAATAGTCCCTGTTGCGGAAACAGCATTTGTCATTCCTGCGGAAGCAGGAATCCACCTTTTTCCCCGTAGACCTCTGCTTTGGCTTCCCGCAAGGCGGGGCCCCCCGCAGGGGTGACACTGCCAGTTTCGGCTTTCCGCAACAGACACCAACTACGCTATATCCAGTTGTTCCATCGTTTCCTTTGTCGGTGCTCCATTTTCATCCCAGCCTCGCAAAGCGTAGTAGTCTTCCATCAAGCCTTCAAACGGAATTGCCTTGCCAGCTCGGAAGCCTTTCTTAGCCACCTCGAACATCTTCTTGGGAAGGATGTCGGTGGCTTTGTTGTAACCGTCCCGAATGTTGTTAAGCCTCTGCACCGTGAAACCTCGCTCGCCGGCAAGCA